>JAYTTM010000896.1:0-1128 GCA_043745055.1 Chitinophagaceae bacterium
CGGTGAACGAATCTATGCAGCTGGTCTGAGAAATCCGGTAGGAATGGATTGGGTACCGGGTACACAAACCTTGTGGACAGCGGTAAACGAAAGAGATGAAATGGGCGATGAACTGGTGCCAGATTATTTTACCAGTGTACAACCCGGTGGGTTTTATGGCTGGCCATTTTTTTACTATGGTCAACATACTGACCCCAGGATGGCAGGCCAGCAAAGCCCGGTACCCATAGAAAAAGTAATTGTGCCGGATGTACCCCTTGGTTCACATACGGCTTCTTTAGGCATGTTGTTTTACAGGCAGCAATCGTTTCCTGCAAAATACCATAACGGTGCATTTATTACCCAACATGGCTCCTGGAACCGGTCGGTAATATCGGGTTACAAAGTAATTTTTATTCCATTTGCAAATGGCAAACCTGCTGGCGTTCCCGAAGATTTTTTAACCGGTTTTGTAGCCGATCTTTCATCCAGCAAAGTACATGGCAGGCCTGTGGGTATAGCGGTTTTAGCAGATGGGTCGATGCTGGTATCGGATGATGTGAGCAATACAATCTGGCGGATTAGTGTAAAAAAATAGCTTCAAAAAAAGGTTTAATACCTGCTGAAAAAGAAATAGTAATTCCTTTGTTTTACTACACTTATCTGGTACAGAAAACCTGTTTAACAGGTGATGTTTACTAGTCAACCTATTCAACGTTTTCAACTAAATCAACTAAATCAACCCTTTCAACCTATATAGGCTCTTTTTCATGTTTGTCAATCCAAAAAAAGCCTGTACATTTGCGCCGCTAAAGGCTTCAGCAGAGATTTACGACGGCGCTGAACTACTTAGCATACTATGAGAGAATATATTTCATATCGCCCCCATCCTTTAAATTGGAGTTCTGCGGGGAATTTGCTGCCATTGCTGGTTGCAATAGCTCAATAAACATATACTGTACAAGAGTGCGACGCCAATGAAGCTTAATAGGTATTCAAACGTCTGGCTCAAAAAATCATACAACTTTTTAACAAGTAACAATTTAAACAAACAAATGGGAGATTTACGTTATCAACGCAACTTTGGTATTGCCGCTCATATTGATGCCGGTAAAACCACTACCACCGAACGTATATTATATTATACCG
>JAYTTM010000897.1:0-1128 GCA_043745055.1 Chitinophagaceae bacterium
TTTTTGAATAATGTAACGATACAATAAACTATCTGAAAGCTGTCCTGTAACGTAAACTGCATTTCTTTCTTTATTTCCGATGGTTAAAGAAAGGGTAGAAGCGATAGTTGAAGTAGTTACCTGAATTTTTTCATTGAAGCGGAAAATAAAATTAAGTGTATCGCCTTCTTTATTTATATTTTTTGAAAAGAAACCAACATTTTTTATGTATGGCGAAACGCCATCTATTCCCATTCCAGTACTGCTGCCAACATTATTTAATAGTAATGACACAGGGTAGCCTTGTTCGTCTTTTAACAATCCATTATTGAGCGAAATATTTCCATTTATTAATACTGGTACAGTTGTATAATCGCCAGGCTGAATAATATACTGAAAGAGAAGAGTTTGTTTATCCAACATTTTTTGAAAAAAAACCTGCCTGGTAGAAATTCCAATTGTAATTTTTAATGAGGGTACATTTATGGTGTCGATTACGGTTACTTTTTCATTATAAAAAACAATATAGAAGAGGGTATCACCCAACTTGTATAATTTGTTTGCAGGCGTTATTACATAATTTACTTTAGCCGTAATTGGATTAATGACAGTTTTGTTTAATGGGCCTATATTATGTAAACTTAGGAATGAAGAATTTCCTGCTTCATCTTTGATATTTGCCGAATTTAGGTTTATGGCATCAACCAAGTTTATTCCGTCTTTATCTACATCCATTGAATCTACTTCATACCTGAATAGTAAAGAAGTGCTGCCAGATCCATTTCTATAAAAAGCCCTTTTCTTTTGAACACCCAATTCTATCAATAAAAAGGGTGGTGTAGTGTCGTATTCAACAAAAACCTTTTCAGAAAAGTTGATAAAGAAGTCAAGATTATCTGCCATTTTATATTCACCGGAAATGGGGGTTTTTACGCTTACAACATAAGGTTGAATTGCATCAATGATGGAATTTTTGGTGGTTGGCGGATTAAATGATAAGGAACTTGTATTACCTGCCAAATCCTTTATTTCAACATTGCTTAAACTGGTTGCTACTTTTATTCCATCAAGATCTAAATCGCCTTTTTGAATAATGTAACGATACAATAAACTATCTGAAAGCTGTCCTGTAACGTAAACTGCATTTCT
>JAYTTM010000898.1:0-1125 GCA_043745055.1 Chitinophagaceae bacterium
ATCTAAGTAACCTAAAGACTCCAAACAAGACTCCAGTAAACCATTGTCGGCTTTTATCAACGCTTTTGAAATATTCATGTAATCTTCATGCAATTCATTCACCATCTCTTTAATATCAAATTTCATAAAATCGCAATCATCCGCCAGGTCATGAAAATACTCGTCTGATATTTCCTTTTGTAATCCATCAATAACCACATACCCTAAAAAAGTTTGAATAAGCTGAAAAGTATTCATTGAATGATATGAATTTTTATCAAATGGTTCTTTATAAAACGTAAAGGCATCCCAAATGAAATTTAGCTTATCCGTAAGGCTTATGTACGTATGTATGTAAGAGGGTGTACCATTATCTTTTACCAGCATATTTTTTTCAAATAGCCGCCTTAATACCTGGTGAGGGATTGATAAAATTCTTTCTTTACTGTATTCAACAATTACAGTTTTTAAAGAAATTTTCTTTAATGGTGATATGCAGGTACTTTGGTTTTTTACAAACTCAATAACAGGTGCCGGAAGTTCATGAATGTTTAACCAAAGGCCGTCAGGATAATCTAAGGCCGTGCAATCGCCTATAGTGCGGTTACTCTCAAAAAAGTTTACTTTAATAGCGTGTACGGCACCAGGGGAGCTCTGGCCCTGAATAGGTTTGCCAGTTTCGTAATTGTACACTTTTTCTTGTAGAGACTTTAACGCCTCTACCTGTGCATTTTTTTCGTTAAGCTGCTGGGTGAGATACTTAATGTAATCCTTTTGGTTTAAGCCTTTTTGATTAACATTTTGTGGAGTGGTAGCCGTTGCGTGGCTAGACGTTGCAAAGCCAGTACCTTGTACTGGATTGGCATTTTTGTTTACGTTTGGCATAAAAAGAAAAAACCCCGGTGTGCCAAACGTCCTTTACAAAAGAGTAGAGTGTTAATCGGATTGAGTACCGATTCACCGGGGGTAACTTGAAGTAAAAATGTAAAATTGAGAACATTGTATTGAACGTTTGGCACTTCAAAAATATGGATGTTTTTGTAAATCAAAAAAAAAGTTTTGTTAAAACAGGCAGTAAAATAAATTACTGCCTGTGTGGTGGTTACATAGATTAGTTGTTATAAAACCCTTCATCTATTTTAATAC
>JAYTTM010000899.1:0-1125 GCA_043745055.1 Chitinophagaceae bacterium
CGAACCTGCCTTGTAAGTCGCTCTACCGTTTCAATATTATGTGATACAACTTCTGGAGCAGCTTCTACTATGCGTTGGATGCATACTGAATCTGCTTTAAAATCAGGTATCAGAGTTTCAAATGTAGTGGTGGGGTTGAGTGCCCTGATGGCTTTGATGGTATTATACCAAATAATACTCCCCTGGTCTTGTAGTTCGTCCCTATCAACGGAAGTAATAACAGCGTGTTTCACTTTCATTAAATGAATGGCTTCGGCAACCCGTTGGGGTTCATCCCAATCTACAGGTTCTGGTTTACCGGTTGCTACGGCACAAAAACCGCAACTACGGGTACAGATGTTACCTAAAATCATAAACGTGGCAGTACCTTCACCCCAGCATTCGCCCATATTTGGACAGTTGCCGCTTTCGCAGATGGTATGTAATTTGTGGGTATCCACCAGGTTACGAACATGCTTATAAGACTCTCCAATGGGTAATTTCACCCTTAGCCAATTGGGCTTTTTAAGTGGTTCAACTACGCCATCTAATACTGGTAATTCTATCATTAATATTCTTATTAAGTAAAGGAGATATGGTTATATCAAAAAGTGGATGCTAAAAATTGGTACATTTTTTCAGTAGAAAACAGCTTTTATTTCCTTTTCCCAAACACTACAGCTACATAAATGTTCACAAATAGGTTTTTCGGAGTGCTGAAAACTAGCTGGGGTATTTTTTTAGAATACAATTCAGCCGTTAATCCTACTTCAAGCGCACTAACTACCTCGTTATATCTGCCATAGTCAAAGCGAAGAGCGGCTTTTGCATAAGCCCCCGGTGTAACTGTTATATCGCCCCAACCTTTGCCAAAGCCGGCTGATGATACACTAAGATTCTGCAATTTAGCTCCTGATGAAAAAGTAGTACTATCAGCACTATCGTATTTGATTGCCCTGCGACTGCCGCCAACAGAATCATTGATTTCGAGGTAGTATGGTCTTAATAAACCTAAGGAGATGCCGCCTCCAAAATTGGCTGTAACTGAAACACCATTTTTATTAGCCTTGTTGCCCAATAAAAATTGTTGCTGCACACCAAGCTTTAGTGGATAGAAATAATTTATTTTACCGAAAATAAATGGTG
>JAYTTM010000900.1:0-1123 GCA_043745055.1 Chitinophagaceae bacterium
TCCATTGATAATTGTGGCCTTGTACCAGAGGCTACCGTTTCAAATTTTGGAAGTAATAATCAAACAACTCCATTTAATGCAACTTTTTTAATAAGGCAAGCCGGCAATACGGTTTATACAGATACCAAAGCAATTAGTCTTAATTCAGGAGAATCACAAAAAGTATATTTTGCCCCATTTACCGGATCGGTCACAGGCTCAGATTCAGCCATTGTTTATACAAGCCTGGCAACAGATGCGGCAGCCAATAACGATACTATTGTAAATGCGTTTACAACCAATACCTACAGTTATGCTGACTCCACCGCAACGAGTGGAGGGTATTCGTTTGCCAACTCTACCACTTGTGCAATTCCTTCACCTATCAGGCCTACCTATAGCTGGGTTACAGCAACTACCAATCAGGTAAACTGGGGTACCGATGGAGATGATGTTGTTTTTCCAACTCCAATTACTATACCTTTTCCTTTTAAATATTTTGGAAACACCTATAACCAATTCTGGATATGCTCTAACGGATGGATTAGTTTTACTAATTCTACCGGCACTGCAGCGTCCGTTCAATCAACACCAGTTACTATACCGTTGCCAACCGGCATTCAGAATTATATTGCGGGTGCATTAATTGATTTGGATAACACCCCAGCGTTTTACCCGGATGCACATACTTATTATGGTGGCGACGCATCACAATTTGTAATCACATTCTTCCATGCTCACTTGTTGGGTTCACTCACAGACTATATCACTTTCCAAATTATTTTAAAAGTAAATGGAGATATACTAATTCAATATAACGATGCAGAAAGCAGCAATCCTGTTGCAACGAGTATCACCAATTTTTGCTCCGTTGGTATTGAAAATGATTTAGGAACAAAAGGCATATTATACAGGCTAAATGGAAACAGGGGCTCCATGTTTGGTTCACCACTTGCCCTGTTATTTGTTGCACCGCAAACAGCCTTGTCTGTTTCGCTGATCAACTTTACGGCTCAAAGAATAAACAAGGTTAACAAAATTAGCTGGAGCACAAGCCAGGAAAACAATGCAGGAAATTTTGTTGTTGAACGCAGTAAAGATGGGCGTAATTTTTCTCCTATTGGCCAGGTTGCAGCAACCGGTA
>JAYTTM010000901.1:0-4177 GCA_043745055.1 Chitinophagaceae bacterium
GCGAACGCTTGGAAACGTTGTTAACCTTAATAAAGCACTAACCTGCGGCGCCGGATTTAAAATAGTTGGATATTGAAAATTAGGAAAAGTAGCAGGGATAGAAGCCGCCTTTAGTACCTGTGGTACAATATGATAACTTACAACTGCGTAAACCAGCGGTACTGGTAAACTATTGACAACAGCTTCACTGGGAATTCCTGAAGCTTTAAATGCATTGTTATCTGGAACAAAAACAGTAAAACGCTGAGCAGGATTTGACAATTGCTGTAGTATGGTTGGTGTGCCGGGAGCCGCTGCCAGCCCCGCTCTTATTACTGCTGCTTTAAAGAAAGAGAAATCCGGATTATCCAGTAATGTACCAATTGTTGGAGCAGTTTCCTGTGTTGGTTGTGTTAACGGCACCGAATCCAGTTCCAGCTTATTACAAGCGGAAAGTATCAGCAAAGCGGATAATAACCCCCAACCTGTATTATATATTTTATTAAATATTTTCATTGCAATATTTTTTTAATTAGTTGATGAGTTTAGATTAAAATACGTTATACCCAAAGCTTACATAATAAAGCCCACCCATTATAGCGTTACCTACACCATTGGTGTAGTATTCATTGAGTAAATTATTAGCCCCAAATTTAAAGATTGATTTAGCTGCAGGAATTCTGTAACTTATCTGGGCATCAACCGTTTGTATGGCATTAATATTTCCATTTGCAAAATCACTTTCGTAATAGAATGAATCCTGCCAGCGATAAGTAACATTAAAACCAAATCGCTTTTTATATAAAAAAGCACTGTTACCAAAATTAATGTTGGTACGGTATTTTGGTGTACTGAAGTAGGTTTTAAAACCCACCGGAACATCTTTCAATTCATCAGAAGATAAGTTGGCGCCAAACTGGAATCCTTTTGGCAGGCGATAATCTACACTAACACCATAACCGAATGTTTTTACTTTTGAGGTAGTATTAACCGGGATGGATAATATATTACCAACAGTAGCGGGTGATGTGCCATTATTGACAGCATTGATAACATCGCTTACATTACCACTGGTGGGTTGTATAACCAGCCTGCGGGTAATAAAGTTTTTGTATTGGCCGTAGTAACCATATACATCTACTAGCAATTTTTTATCCATCAATAATCCTTTATATCCCAATTCAAAAGACCTTACAGATTCGGGTTTAAATTCTTCTGACACATACGGTTTAATATTGGCAGGATCTGTTTCTAAGAAAAAGGTTGGTTTTGAATTGAGCCCTTTATCTGTTTTAAAAAAATTATTACCTCCAATTAAACGGGTATTACCACCTACATCAAGGTCAATCCACTGTTGTTGTGTGCTGGGGAAACGATAAGCAGTTTGATAGCTTAAGCGGATATTATTATTTTCTGCTACCTTAAATAAACCAGTAATACGTGGAGTAAACCTTCCGGTAAAATTTTGGTTATTGTCGTAACGGCCACTTAATGTTAATTTCATGAAATCATTGAATAGCTTTTTGGTAGCCTGGATATAACCACCCACTTCATTTATACCAATTGGACCATTTTTATCAGCGAATAACGTTCCCTCACTGTTAAGTACATATCTCTTAAACGAAGCTCCAACCAGTACATCCGCAAAATTACTAGTAAGCTCACTTAAATTATACTGACCTTCTACCTGATATAAATTTGTTCTGTCAACGAATAATCCACCACCCCTGCTAATAGGAATTACTCTTAATGAATCAAATATTTTTTTAAACTGGGCAGAGCTTGCATCGGGTCTGTTAGCATCAGCAGTTGTTCTGGCAAGCGAATGGGCACTATTATCTGTAAGGCCATTCAGCCTGCCACCAAGATAAGTTTGAGAATAAGTAGAAAACCATCCTGTTGCTCCTCCGCTTGGTTTCCATGCTTCATTTAGCAAACGGGTTGTAACAGTTGCGTTATAACTTTCACCAGCGTTTTCCTGGGTAGTGTAGGCTCTTATCAACCAATTTTTGGCAACCACTTCCAGTTTGTATTGCCCCATTTTTAAATTGCGTAAACTATATCGGTCGCTACCGGTGTAAACTGTATTACCGGTGCCCCAATTACCAGATAAAATAGCTTCTACACCCGGTTTAATTTTATAGTTTAAAGACCCGGAAACTTTAAAGTTGATGGTGTTTTCATTAACCACCTGGTTTTCATCATATCCGGTGCGGCTAACATTAATAGGTCTTCCACCATTGAGCGTATCTATAAAGTTTTTAAGGAAAGGAGCAGCACTTGCACCAATTGGGTTTAATACTGCTGTTCTAATGTCTGCAGTTGTTTCATCACCATAAACATTTACCCCGTCGTAGTTAGGGTCTGTAGCTCTATCGCCATTTTTAATATAACCATTGGTGCCGGTACGGGCATAGTTTCTTTTGTCATACCCCAACCAATCTTTGGCATAAATAATTTCGCCGCCAATTTTAAAGGCAAATTTTTCACTTACTTTTTTTGCAATGCGTATAGCTGCATTTTGATAGGCAGATGCGTTGCGGAAACGATGCCCTGTATTCATCACACCTTCTTTTACCTGTACAGATACCCCCTGGTATTTAAAAGGATTTTTACTATTAATCAGTATCGTTCCATTCATACCGCCAGATCCGTAAAGTACAGAGGATGCACCTGGTAATAATTCTACGTTATCAACATCCAGTTCTGATAGTCCAACAAAACTACCTACAGAAAAGTTTAGTCCTGGTGCCTGGTTATCCATACCGTCAACTATTTGATTAACCCTTAAGTTACCGCTTCCGCTAAAACCACGGGTAGTAGGCGTTTTAAAAGTAAGCGATGATGTTACAACATCTACGCCTTTTAAATTACCAAGGATATCATAATAACTAACTGCAGGAGAGTTTCGGATGGTACTGGTGCTTATCCTTTCGATAGATACCGGCGATTCCAATATTTTAAGGGATGTTTTAGTAGCAGATACTACAACCTCCTGCCCTAAAGCATTGCTTGGTTGAAATGAAACTGCCACAACTTCGTTGTCATTTTTAACAGTTACCTCCTGTAGTACATAACCAACAGAAGACAGCAGTAAAACAGCGGGTAGTTTTGGAACTGAAATCTTAAAATTTCCTTTATCATCTGTAAAAGTACCCAGATTGGTTCCTTTAACAGTAATTGTTACAGCAGCTATCTTCTCTTTAGATTCGCTGTTTTCGACCTTTCCTGAAATGGTAGTGATTTGTGCTTTGGCTCCAACGGAGAAAATGGATGCTAAAAGCAAAGCCAACAAATAGCTTTTTGTTTTTCTCATATAGCAGTATTTAGGTGTTAATTTAATAGCAAAGTAATGAATGTTATTTCTTAACAAAAATTTATTTGTTTTAGCCTGTTTATAATTTGCAAAAGCATTATTGGGCAGATAGCACTTATGACATTAATTTTGTATTATGAAAAAATTTGAATTTCCAGAACAAACAGCATTTTACAGCGGCAAAGTAAGGGATGTCTATACCATTGCAGACAAATGGTTAGTGATGGTAGCAAGCAACCGTATTTCTGCATTTGATGTAATATTACCCAATCCCATTCCATTCAAAGGACAAGTATTAAATCAGATAGCTGCATATATGTTAAAGGTAACCAGTGATATTTGCCCCAACTGGCTGATGAGTACCCCGGCTCCCAATGTGAGTATTGGTAAAAAATGTATTCCCTATAAAGTAGAAATGGTAATACGCGGTAACCTTACCGGCCATGCCTGGCGTATTTATCAGAGCGGCGAACGGATATTGTGCGGTGTAGTAATGCCGGATGGCATGAAGGAAAATGATTTTTTTGAAACGCCCATTATTACGCCTACAACCAAAGCGAGTGAAGGACATGATGAAGACATTAGCAGGGAAGAAATTATTAAACAGCATATTGTTGATGAACCAGACTATGCCGTACTTGAACAATATACCCGTGGCCTTTTTGAAAGAGGTAAACAAATAGCAGCAAAACAGGATTTGATTTTAGTGGATACCAAATACGAGTTTGGTAAAATTGATGGCACTATTTACCTGATGGATGAAATACATACACCGGATTCTTCAAGATATTTTTATGCCGAAGGTTATGAAGAAAGACAAGCCAGCGGGGAACGCCAAAAGCAATTGAGCAAAGAGTTTGTAAGGGAATGGCTGATTGCCAA
>JAYTTM010000902.1:0-1121 GCA_043745055.1 Chitinophagaceae bacterium
TGGTAGTATTTCCTGAAAATAATGAGAATGTTTACCTGAGTTTAAGGAATATTCCTAGTGTGAAAGGAACTTTAATCAGTGATATCAATACATATGATATTGTAAATGCAAATGTTTTAGTTTTTACCGAAAGTGTTGCAAAAATTTTCACTGAAGAAGAAGTAGAAGTAGTAGCTTAAGTAATTACCAAATTATCAAATTAGAATTATGAAACTGTCCGACGTATTAATAAAGCCGGTATTATCTGAAAAGATAAACAAGCAAACAGAAAAGCTGAATCGTTACGCTTTTATTGTTGGAAGAAAAGCCAATAAACTAGAAATTAAAAAAGCTGTAGAACAATTTTATGGCGTTCAGGTAAAAGATGTTAATACTGCAGTTATGCCTGGTAAAGTAAAATCACGTAATACAAAAGCGGGTGTTTTAACCGGCAGAAAGCCAGCTAAGAAAAAAGCTTATGTAACAATTGCTGAAGGCGAATCAATTGATTTGTACGGCACCATCTAGGCTCCACATCCCCAAAAGGGGGTAAGGAAAATAACATAAAATTAAGGTATGGTAATTCTGCTACCGCAAAATGCAGAGATTTAAAAAGTAAAAAGTTTATCCCCCTTTAGGGGATAGGGGCAACATGGCACTAAGAAAATACAAACCAACCACAGCAGGTACCAGATGGAGAATTGGTAATGCATACGCAGAGATAACTACCAATATACCTGAAAAAACGTTGCTCGAAAAGCAGAAGAATACTGCTGGTCGTAACGTACAGGGTAGAAGGTCAATGCGTTACATGGGAGGCGGTAACAAAACAATGTATCGCCTGATAGATTTTAAAAGAGATAAAAAAAATATACCTGCTGTAGTTAAAAGCATTGAATACGATCCAAATCGTACTGCTTTTATAGCATTGCTCAATTATGTAGATGGCGAAAAGCGTTACATTATTGCTCCCAACGGATTACAGGTGGGTACTACTGTTATAAGCGGTGACAATGTTGCTCCTGAACTGGGAAATGCTTTGCAGCTTAAATTTATGCCGTTGGGTACTATGGTGCATAATATAGAAATGCAGCCAGGACAGGGTGGTAAACTGGTACGCAGTGCTGGTGGAAGTGCTCAGT
>JAYTTM010000903.1:0-4164 GCA_043745055.1 Chitinophagaceae bacterium
GGCAACTGCGATATTCGGCCTGGTGTTATTAAAACAGGTTCGTTGGTATCTTTGTCTTTACCGATTACGATGCCGGTTTTTTTGCTATCGTTTTTATCAAAAAAACCATGAGCGGCAATGTGTATTATTTTATAATCCTGTTTGTACAGGCTGGTAAATATCTTGCTGGGCTTTTCATTTACCAGGGCCGGTTCCACATTTATTTTTCCCCGGTATTCCGGCTGGTTTAATAAATCATATATTTCACGTGCTTCCCTTGCAGCGCCGGGCAATTGTCTTGCTTTTTCAAATCCTTCCAGGTTGGGATCGCCAATGATGATTACATTATTGCTTTTTATGGGTGTGCCGGGCTCAAAATCTGTTATTGCCAGTTGCCTTATCATGGGTGCCGAAATACACAAGGGTTTTTCTGTTTGAGAACCGGTTTGCAGTAACTCCCACGGAAACGAAGCAGTGTATTTATCCAATACCCACATAATGGGCGAATTGCGTTTAATGGTTTGTTTAAAGTAAGAAGGTATCAGCAATTCAAACAGTGCCCGTGCTTTTTCATATACCCATTGCTTATTGGTAGATACATCTTCAATAATGCTTTCCAGCGGATTTAAATTATCTGTCAGCTCTTGTTTTTCTTCCCTTGCGTTGTTGGTGCTGCTGTAAAATGAAAGTTTGGTAGACGGGGGTGATGTAGCCGTATCTGTTTCGGATAATACAGAAAGGCGCTGCCACCAATCGTTGCCAATGTCATTAAACAAACGCTTACGTGCCCCCGGATTTTTACGAATGGTTTTATCGGCCCAGCCAAGATTCATACCATCGCTGTTGCCACGCATTAATGCGTTGATGCTGGTAAAACAGGAGATACTTTTATCTTCATACAATTCAATAAACTCCAGTTCGCTGATGTATAAATCCTGCACCCCGGTGAGTGTTATTACGCTTTGGTTGGCATTTACGATTCCTTGCATGATAGCACGGCAGGCACTTTCAATGGCCATACCGGCATAACCGGCACCTATCAGCAATGCAGACAAGCCCAGTTTTTTCTTTTTGCCATTACCCAGTTTCTGCACATCATTTTTGCAATAGGTAAGCAGGTAATGGCTTACAGCTTTTTCAGTCGTAAACGTAAGCTGGTAAGCATTTAATGTTTCAGAAAGGCCAAGGCCCACAATTACACAGCCCGGAAAATCATTACTGTCATCAGGATTGGGGAAAAATTCGCTGGAGCCGATAGGGCCGGGATAGAGCCCCAATATGTGTTTGTACTGCAGCCCCTTTTTAAGGTATGCGTTGGCAACGTCTTCAGCATTGTAAATATCATCGTATGCAAAATGCCCGATCATTACAGGATAGCGGGCAAACATAAGGTCGCCGTGGCTAACGCAAACATTCAGTATGGGCGTATTGGTTTCATCAGTTTTTATCAAATCATCAAGCCCCAAAATACCGGTTTCTATACCTGCCTCGGATGATTCAAATTCAAATTTTTCTTTGCTCTCAAACGACCGTTCGCCTTCACTAACTGGCAGGGGTAGCCTGCTAAACTCATTGGAGATAGTGCTGCCGGTTTTTAAAATTTCCATCATGCCGGTAAAAAGAAATTCTTTTTTTGATAACCCACCATGAGTGGCGTTGGTATAATATAAAGATTTGTTTCGATCAATTTTTGCGGGTATGCCAGATGCCCATGTTACGCTCTGGTCGCCTTCGGCGGTGGAATAAAACTGCAGCCTGCCGTTTTCAATTTTATAGTCTTTAATTGTTTCCTTGTATTTGCCGGCTACATAAACAATATTGCTGTAATCAATACTGTCAATATTGTCTTTCATTTTTTTTGTGTACGCAGCAAAGTTTTTTAATAAACTACCCGGTATTGTTTCGGTCGATAGTCCGGAAGCAGTTACAAAATCGTCCCATACTTTTTGGCTGCCAAAATCCCGGCTGTCGTGTATCGGCAGCAGATCCAGCAGGCCCGGAAATTTGGAGAACATATTGATAAGCGTGGTTTTGCTGTGCGCAAAGTCAATCATATCCAGTTGCTTGATGATGCTGTCTTTACCACTCAACACATGCGGAATGCGGTACGAACCCATCCATGGTGTGCCCAGCAGCAACGTGCGGAAATTTGTCTGCTCGTTCAGCATTTTCCAGGTGTCGCCGTGATTTATGATAAGATCCCTTATTACCAAGCCGCCCATGGAGTGGCCTGTCAGCGAAACGGTAACTGTAAATTGCTTTTTTAAATCTGTAACCAGTTGAGCTAAATTGTCACCTGAATTTGCAAGTGGCAGGCGCCAATCAAATGGAAATACCAGTACGTCATAATCTGCAGAAAGAAAATTGGCAAGGTCGCTGTAAGCAGTTTTGATAACACCTGTTGCTTTAATATTATCGGTATCACTTATCGTTAATTTGGTAAGGCCGCCGGTGGCAAAGCGCAGATAGTTTATCCAAATACCTTTTTCGTCTTTTTCTAAAAACGAACCCATAATGCCGGGCAGCAAAATAACAATGGGCTTTTTACCGCCGGGAGTTACAGGTTTAAGCCTTCCGTTTTCGAGGCCAAAAATTCCCCTGTTGGCAGCTGCGTCAAAATTTTCGCCTTGTACTTCTTTAAAGGTTGGTAAAGCCGGACCACTGGCAAACAACGCCTGCCTTAATGCATCCCGTGTTGTTTCATTTAAAAAATAATTAAAGTGGTTTGTGTTGGGATTGTTATCAAGATAGTATTGCACAGGGTATTGCCGTTTGGCACCCTGGTACATAGAGGCGGTGTCTACAATCAAATCATTTTCTTTCCACTTAAAGAAAAATTTTGTGAGGATAATTTTTAGTCCGTTGAGCGATAAGCTCAGTTTGCCATTGCCCGAAATTACTGCCAGCCTGCTTGTAAAGCCAACCGGGTTTTCATTCTCATCATATTTTTTGTAGGTGTTAATTACTTTTATTACGATAGAATCGGGGCGTTGTGCCTCAAGCCCCGGCAATTCTGTAAAACTATTTTTACTGTCAATAGTTTCAGTAATAAGCATTTTAAGTCCTTCAACAAGGGGTGCCAGTATTTTGCCGGAAATATTTATAAGGTTGATAAGCGTATTTAAAAATATATCGGTACGTTCAGATAAAAGCGAAGTGCCCCTTGCGGTTGCTGCCACCCTTACAAATCGGCCCACTTTAATTTTCTTTTTGGTGGCCATGGCGCAGGCTTCCTGTATCCAGGTTATTTCTTCGGCTCTTCCTTCATCTTTTAGTAACTGCATGCTTTCTTTCATAAGGCCGTCTTCACTTTCGCAAAAGCGCATTAGCAATTCGCCCACTAGGCCACCACGGGAATGTGTAACAACATCAAAAGTGGTGTTGGCAGGTAATGCCTTTATTAAATCATTTACATTTTTAAATGGCCCCACCGTAAGTGTACGATGTTCCAGCGCCAGCATATTGTTGCCGTAATACTTCAACATATCATTCCAAAGTTTGCTGTTTTGCAGTTCGCCAAAAGCACCCAGGGTAGAAGAGGAAGTGCCATGTAAAAACAGCAAGTAAGGTTTGGTGCCGGGTATTTTTATTTCGGGTGCCTTGTATGCAGTAAGTTTAAAATTTGGCAACACGTTATAAAGCCCTTCATTTATATTATCATCAGCATCTTTTAAACCACGCTCTTCTATTTTAGCAGCCACCGTACTAATACCTTGTTTAACCTTTGTTTTTATAAACTTGCGAAACAGTTTCAATGCTATATCGCCAACCAAACTCCTGGATGCATCGTCCGATGCAAGGGAGCCCGGCAATATAGGTGCATCTATGGCAGAACGGGATTGTTCCTTTAGTTCAGGAAAAATTTCTTTAAGGTTGTTGTTGTCTCCAAACCAGGTGCTGCCATCGTTAAATACCAGTTCTACATAACGGTCATCTTCAATCGTTACGTTGGTTAATTCACCAGCAGCCCTCGATTGGCTTATCTCATATGCTTCCTCCAGTTTAAAATAAGTTTCGTCTGTTTCAATAAAAACGCTGGAGGCTGCAGCAGCAGTTTGCTTAGTGCCGTAAAGGCGAATGGCGGTAGACATGACAGTTATATTTTATAAAATAATAAGGCTATTGTACAAAAAAAATCTGTGTGGATTAGTATGCAACAATTTTATTATTACATGTAAAATCCGG
>JAYTTM010000904.1:0-1118 GCA_043745055.1 Chitinophagaceae bacterium
AAAAAAGCCTCCTTTAATATTTTAGAAGAGCAACCTGTAGTGCTGGCATTCTGGAAAAAAGGCTGCAAATATTTTAATATTACAGGTCCGGATAATGAAAGGTTAGAATTCAATCAAATTTTGTAAAACAAACTCCTGTTTCAGGGATTCATTATGAATAAAATACTCTGCATCGGCGAAGCCCTAATGGATATGATTTGTACCGACAAAGGAAAGTCATTGACTGAAGGCAATAATTTTTTAAAAAAGACGGGTGGCGCACCAACTAATGTGGCAGCCGCAATTGCTGCATTGGGTGGTAAGGTATCGCTGGCTGCTAAAGTGGGTAACGATCCGTTTGGTAAACAATTAATTGATGAGATGAACAGCTTTGGAGTAGATACCCAACTGATGCTGAAAGATCCCAATCACTTTACTACATTGGCTTTTGTAAGTTTGATGGAAGATGGTGAAAGAGATTTTGTTTTCAGTCGTGGTGCAGATGGACAGTTAAGCGAAGCTGATATTGAAGGCATTAATTTGGATGAAATAGCCATTATTCATTTTGGTTCCGCCACCGCATTTTTACCAGGCCCTTTGCAATCGGCCTATAAAAATTTGCTCGAAAAGGCATTGGCCAAAAATATTTTCATCAGCTTCGATCCTAATTATCGACACCTGTTATTTAAAAATAATACCCAGGCTTTTATTGATCAAAGCTGGTATTTTTTAACCCATTGTAATTTTTTTAAAGTAAGCGACGAAGAAGCAATGCTGCTAACAGTAACAAATAACCTGGAAGCCGCAACTACCAAATTGCTCGAAAAAACCACCGCAGTATTTACAATAACATTGGGTAAAGATGGAACCTTGTTAGGCTATAATAAATCAACTTCCATCATTAAAAGCATACAAGTAAAGCCAGTAGATACTACCGGTGCAGGTGATGCATTTGTTGGAGCAGTTTTATACCAGTTAAGCATGATGGAAAAGGATGAAATTACCCGGTTATCAAAACTGCAATGGGAGCATCTTATTGCCAATGCTAACAAAGCCGGTGCAAGAACATGCGAATACCTTGGCGCCATGGAAGCCTTTAAACATTTAAGTAATGCTATTTTTGAATAACTAAAAAACCT
>JAYTTM010000905.1:0-4161 GCA_043745055.1 Chitinophagaceae bacterium
CCGAAATGTTCCCGGTAATGCACACAGTATATTACCACTCAAACGTCGCAAAATATATACAGACAATACAGGCAATTACTGGAGCACCGGTGATGCAGGCGTAAGCAGGTTTAATCTTCAACAAATAAATTATAAAATCTGGAAGCTTCCTTATGCTGCCACTGCAAGTCGTTTTACAAAATATGATAATAAAATATGGATGAGCAGCGACATTGGCAGTTATTATTTGGATTGTGCCTCAAACAGCTTTCATGTATTAGACAGCAATATTATTAGGTATTGCTGGGGGGCTGTACCGGTTAATAACCAAATCTATATTCATGGAAGCAGTATAAAATGGCTTAATCCAAAGTCTCCATCAAAAATTCTTATCTACAATCTTCCATCAAAAAAAATATCTATTTCTTCTTTTCTTGATTCATTTACAAAAGATAAAGAACTTGTTACGCTTGTTTATCAGGCAAAGAACGGAGATATATGGTATAGCATAAATGGCGGTGGCGGTTTGGTAAGGCAGCAGGCAGGCACAAATAAATTTGTTCAATATTCTATAAACAATTATACGCCTTCTTTTCATTTTAGGTATGTAAATAAAGCTGCGGAAGACAAGAACGGCAATGTTTACTTTTCGGCAAACAAGAGAAGTGATGTATTAGTTTGGAAAAATGCGGCACAGCATTTTGAGGAATGGAAAATGGACAGCCTTGTACTAATAAAAGGCATTCATTTTGGCGCTTTATTTTACCATATTATTGATAAAAATCAAAACCTTTGGCTTTCTTATGAGGCGGTAGGATTGGTAAAATATAACCTATTAACAAAACAAGTAAAACTTTATGCAACAGAAAATGGATTACCGTCTAATATGCTTGAAAATATGGTGGCAGATGCCGATGGTAATATTTGGTTTCCTTCCCCAAAAGGGCTTTGCTGCCTGCTGGCTGCAACAGATAAATTTATAGTTTTTACAGAACGGGATGGATTGCCATTTACAGACTTTCAAAACAATTATTTGTTTTTTGATGATGCAGATACTTCCCTTTATTTCAGCAGCGCAGGTTATATATACAAGATAAGCGCTTATGAATTATTGCAACGTAAAAAACAAAGCAGCGTAAAACTTTTTATTGATAATATAGATGTGAATGGTCATTCGTATTATTTTTCAAATAATGAAAATATATTGCTGAAGCCGGATGAAAATAATTTGCAGTTCAGCTTTGCATTTCTTGATTTGAATAATAAAATTTCAGACAAAAATTATCAGTACCTTTTAAAAAGAAATAATGAAAAAGCAAGCTGGCAAAGCTTGCAGGGCAATACCATTGCATTTAGCAGTTTAAAGCCGGGTACTTACAATCTCACTGTAAGAATACAAAATGAGTTTGATAAAACTTACATCAACAGCAGTAATACTTTTACATTTACTATAGCAACTATATGGTATAATACTGCATGGTTTATTACGCTCTGTATTTGCATTGGCGCTGTTATTACCTGGGCTTTTATTCGGCTGTATTATCAAAAAAAACTAGGAAAGCAACAAGCATTACTCGATAAACAACAAGCATTGGACGCAGAACGCACCCGCATTGCAGCAGATATGCATGATGATGTGGGCGCAGGCCTTAGCCGCATAAGATACATTACTTCTGCAGTTAAAGACGCACAGAATATAAGCGCTGCTGATATCGAGAAAATAATGAACCTGAGTGATGAGTCAGTAGAAAAGATGAACGAAATAATCTGGAGCTTAAACCAGGGCAACCGCAATTTGGATGAATTGATTTATCATATACGTAGCCAGTGCGCTACCATGGTAAGCAGTGCAAACCTTGAGTTTATTTGTGAATTACCCGCTGTAATTCCGCAGGTAAATATGGGTTGGAATGAAGGGCGTAATATTTATATGCTTGCCAAAGAAGCCATGAACAATGCTGTAAAACATGCAGCAGCTACGATAATAACTTTAGACTTTTCCTTTCAAAATAATTTTAGCATTACAATTACCGATAATGGAAAAGGTTACGATGCAACCACCGAAAACAAAGAAGGTAACGGCTTAAAAAATTATGAAAAAAGAACTGCTGCGCTCAACGGCAGTTTCAGCATAGAATCTTCTAGCGGGTCGGGCACAAAAGTTATGTTCTGTTTCAAGCTAACTCCGGAACAGCATACCTAAGAAACGTTATATTGTTTTGGTCTATATGTATAAATAAATTTGTAACGATTTAATCATTATAAAAAATTATTTTATGCAACAACAAAATCAAAACAAAGCATTTATTACCCGCTATTTTAATGCCCTGGCCGGCGGTGCACCCAAAACAAGAGAACTGCTGGAGCAGTATATTACAGATGAAGAACTCTTGGGGCATATTAATTTTTTCGAACCTGTATTTCCAGGCTACGAGGTGATTGCCGATGAGATGACCGCCGAAGACAATAGGGTGGTAGTTAAAGCACGTTTTAAAGGCACCCATGAAGGAGACTTAAATGGCATCGCACCTACACACCGCACCATTGAAGTGCCGTTTGCAATCAGCTATGAAATTGAGAATGAAAAAATCATTCATCACTGGATGATTATCGACCGTATGACAATGATGGAGCAATTAGGTGTTATTCCTGTTGCAGAAGCAACGCATTAGGTAACGCAACAAATGAATAAGTATTTACAACAAATATTTGCGCAAATTAGCCGTTGCTGATAACACGGTTTTAAAAAACTATTTAATGTACCAACAAAATCAAAATCGGCCGTTCCATTGTTTCTTATAAGCCGACTAAGTAAAAAACATAAACCTACCGATATGCAAAGAAGAAAATTCATCAAAAGCAGCGGTACATTACTGGGCACACTTCCCTTTATCAATATCAACCAATTTAATCTAATCGGTAAAAATTTTCTTATGAACGATGAAGTTGTAAAAATGAAAATTGGCAAAATTAATTGTACCATCATTCGGGACCTGATGTTTAAATACCTGGCTAAAGATTTTTTTATTAATGCCAGCAAAGAAGCGTTAGACGGGGCATTAAATAAATACCATGTAAAACCTGATGATATTCCTTCTCCGTTTATTGCTATTTTACTTGAGTATAATAATAAGAAAATATTGATTGATACCGGTATTGGATTTTTGGATGAGCCACTTGTTTTCCGGGGAAATTCTTTTGTTTTCAAAGGAAGGGTACAGCAGTTGCTACAGCAGGGAAACATAGAAAAGGAAGATATAACCGATGTTGTCATTACGCATTTTCATCCCGATCATATCGGTGGCATATTTAAAGCTGATGAAACGTTGATTTTTCCCAATGCAAAATTTCATATACATCAAGATGAATGGAGTTTCTGGCATTCGCCCCAGTCAGATAATCAACCACCGTTATTTAAACATTTTGTAGAAAAGAATATTACGCCCCTAAAAAATCTAAACCTCAATTTATTTAAAAGCGAATTCGCCGATGTGTTGCCGGGCATAACAGCAATAAAAGCCGAAGGGCATACGCCGGGGCAGGTGGCATTAAATATTCAGAGCGATAACGAACACCTGCTTTATATTTCAGATGCATTTCTCCACCCGCTTCATATAGAACATTTAGATTGGCAAACTAATTATGACTGGGATTATGAAAAAGCAAAACAGAGCCGCATCAAATTACTGGAGTTGGCATATAAAGACAATATGCTGGTTAATGCCTTTCATTTCAACTTTCCGGGTCTGGGGAAAATAGATAAAGCTGGAAACAACTGGGCTTGGTCGTACTCATAATTATTTCATCTTAATTCAAATACTTCAATTCATTTTTAAAATTAGTAACATGAAAAAAGTACTTTTTATTATTACGCTATTTGTATGCACACAAAGCTTCTCGCAAACAACCGAACAAGCTATTAAAAAAGTATGTGCTGCTGAAACAGCTGCTTATAAAAATTTGGATTATGATGCATGGGCATCTTATCATGTACAAAGTAAGGATGAACAGCTTAGCTGGAATAACCCCGATGGCTCTTTTGGTTTTGCATCTGGCTGGAGTAATATTAGCAAGGGAATGAAAGAATGGTGTAAGACTGCAAAAAAAGAAGAATCAAAAATGACTAGTGATAATTACACCATTGTAATACACGGCGATATGGCTTTTGCAGCTTACAGTACA
>JAYTTM010000906.1:0-1114 GCA_043745055.1 Chitinophagaceae bacterium
AGGGTTTAAATGGATTGCTGCATTAATTAAAGAAAAGGAAGGCAAAGAAAAATACATCATTGGCGGAGAAGAAAGTTTTGGGCTGATGATTGGCGATGAGGTAAGAGACAAAGATGCAATCAGTGCAGTAGCAATATTGTGCGAAATGGCAGCTTACGAGAAAAGCAAGGGCCGCAGCCTGTATGCCAAACTGATAGACCTTTATGTTGAATACGGATTGTACAAAGAAAGCCTTATCAGCATTACCAAAAAAGGAATGAACGGAGCCAAGGAAATTGCAGACATGATGCAGGGCTACAGAGACGCTCCACCTGCAACCATTGATGCTGTGCCTGTACAAGAATTGCTGGATTATGATTTGCAGATTGGCAAGAATTTACAGACAGGCAAACAATGGACAATTAACCTACCCAAAAGCAATGTGCTGCAGTTTGCATTGAGCGATGGTACAAAAATCTCTGCAAGACCCAGTGGTACAGAACCTAAAATAAAATTCTATTTTAGTGTGAATACCAGGCTTGAATCTGCAGACGCTTTTGAAGCAACCGACAAAATGCTGGCAGACAAGATTGCAAGAATGGTGAGTGATATGAAATTGACATAAAATAAAACAATAACAAAGCAACCGGGCTTAAAGGGTTGCTTTGTTATTTAATACTTTAACAGCGGTACAATCTAAACCAGCCTGCATGAAACAAAAGTACCTCTTGTTAGTTTTTTTATTGCCCTTAACAGTGCTTGCCCAGCAATCTTTTCAGGCAAAGGCACTTACACTTCGCAGGTTTCTGGACCAGCATCATTACCAGCCATTGACATGGAACGACAGCAATGCTGAAAGGCTTTATACTAAATGGATGAACCAACTTGATGGGGAGAAATTCTTTTTTACCCGGCAGGAAATAAATACACTTACTATCAATAAAAAAAAGCTGGCAGATGAAATGAATGGCAAAGGCTGGGATTTTTTTAACCAGTCCGTTGCATTGTACAAAATGCGGCTGAAAAAAACAGATAGCATTATTCAGTCGTTTTTAGCAAAACCAATTGATTGTACCAAGCCGGATAATATCTATTGGCCATTTAAAAATTATGCCGTAACTGAGCAGGAACTAAC
>JAYTTM010000907.1:0-1114 GCA_043745055.1 Chitinophagaceae bacterium
ATAAAGTATTTTGGGCTAAAATTTCAAATAGAATTTTTGATTCGGGATGCAAAACAACATTGTGGATTGGAAGAGTGCCAGGCCCGAAGCGAAAACAAAGTAGACTCTTTTGGATGCTCCGTTTTCCCGGAGCTATCTTTACAATTTATTTTATTTTTTAGATGGATTGCCAATTGTCGGTGTTAAAATAGTTTTAGAAGAAGAAAAGCGGCAATAAAAATAGAACTTGCAATAGCTTGAATTATAATTTTTTCGGAACATGATTTGTTAGTGGCGCTGTCTTATAGTCACCTATAATTACTTGCCATTTTACAATGTAACCTTTGTTACCATCTTTCTTTTTTGCTTATAACATCTTTGCACCCACTAAAAGAAAGATGTCATGGAAATAGTAGGCTATTTGTTAGCGGCAATAGTAGGTATATCGCTTGGATTAATTGGTAGTGGAGGTTCTATTTTAACTGTACCTATTTTGGTGTATGTAATGGCAGTAAGCCCCGTACTGGCAACAGCATATTCATTGTTTATTGTAGGTTCTACTGCATTGGTTGGTGGTGTGCATAGTGCCATACAAAAAAAGGTGGACTTTAAAACAGTACTCATTTTTGGCATCCCTTCCATTGCAGCCGTATATGCTACCCGTATGTGGCTGGTACCTTTAATACCTAAAGAATTATTTTCAATAGGCGGTTTGGTTATTACAAAACCAATTGCATTGATGTTGCTTTTTGCAGTAGTAATGATACTAGCATCTATCAGCATGATAAGAAGCGGCAAAAAGAAAGCAGCAGCAGATGAAAATGCTCCGATGAAATATAATTACCCAATGATTTTATTGGAGGGTGCAGTGGTTGGGCTGCTTACAGGTTTAGTAGGTGCAGGCGGTGGATTTTTAATTATTCCTGCATTGGTGCTTCTGGCTAAAATGCCCATGAAACTGGCAGTGGGTACATCTTTATTTATTATTGCTGCAAAATCATTAATAGGTTTTATTGGCGACTTGCAGGGCAGCCAGATAATAGATTGGAAACTGCTGGGAAGCTTCACTGGTTTTGCTGTGGGGGGTATCTTTATCGGCATATTCCTTTCTAAAAAAATCCCCGGCGATAAACTG
>JAYTTM010000908.1:0-1113 GCA_043745055.1 Chitinophagaceae bacterium
TATTAATAGGAGCATTAATTAGTGATACTTTAAAATTAGTTTTGTACTTTGCGTTATGCAAAAACAACGGGGTACAAAAGCCAGTCAAGAGACCAAACGTTTATTGGTTGTGGATTATCTTAAGAAGAAAAAGGGCTCCCATCTTGGGGCAGCAGAAACATTTCATTTGTCCAAAAGCGCAGTGGATAAGATATGGACAAGGTATAGGACAAAAGGGGCCAGAGGTTTAAAATCAAAGAAGCGGGGTGTAACTGGAGGCAAAAAGATAAACGGCAAACAATCGGCTCAAGTGCGCCAGTTAATAAAAGACAAATTGCCAGACCAGTTGAAGTTGCCGTATGGTTTATGGACAAGAGAAGCAGTACAGCAATTGATCCTGATCCGGTATGGAATTGAGTTGAGCCGATGGCAGGTTGGTCGGTATTTAAAAAGCTGGGGGTATACTCCTCAAAGGCCGATCACCAAAGCCTTTGAACAAAAACCGGAACTGGTGAAGCAGTGGCTTGAAAAGGAATATCCAGCTATAAAAAAACGGGCACAAAAGGAAAGGGCTATTATTTACTTTGGAGATGAAACGGGTATGCGCAGTGACCATCAAGCTGGCAGAAGCTATGCCCCTGCCGGTGAAACCCCTGTTATAAAAAAAACAGGGCAGCGTTTTTCACTCAATATGATTTCAGCAATCAGTAACAGGGGGCACTTACAATTCATGATCATGGATGGCCGGTTCAACAGCGAAGTATTTCAAACATTCTTAAAGCGCATGATAAAATACAGCAAACAAAAAATTTACTTCGTTACCGATGGTCACCCGGCACACAAAACAAAGAAGTTGAATGAATGGTTGGCACAAAACAAAAAACGAATTGAAGTGTTTTTCTTACCTCCCTACAGTCCTGAACTTAATGCCCAGGAATATGTAAACCAAGATTTGAAAACAAATATCATCGGCAAGAAGCGCCCCATCAATAAGGAGCAGATGAAAAGTAATGTAGAAGAGTTTATGGCCAAAAGAAAAAAGGATAAAAGACAAGTACAAAAATATTTCCACGTAAGCCACGTAAGGTATGCAGCATAACAAAAAAAGTAGCACTAAATAACTAAACGATTAAT
>JAYTTM010000909.1:0-1113 GCA_043745055.1 Chitinophagaceae bacterium
GGCAGCTCATTTGCAAAAGCGCTAAACGTGCCTTCTTTACTATATTGACGAAGGTTTACTTCGTATACATCGGTATTATTGATCCAGCTTGCTTTTTTAAAAGTATTGGTCGTCATCAATTTATTGGTTCAGCGTTTTAGTTACAAAAAAATATATTACTGCTCAGCATCGCAAGCACACTAAAGGTTATCATTTTACAATAACCAGTTAATAGTTTCAAAAGTAAGGTGGAAAAGATGAAACTATCAATTGATTTTTTTGTAGCTCAACATTTATTCAAAGCCTTACTTTAGTCCCGCCATCCGCTGCAAGTCCTCGCCACAGCCCTCTGCACAAATCCTCAGCTGTGGGCTTTACGCTACTGTCGGGGCTAGGTTTTCGGCTATATTGCAAAGCCCGGCATTTATGATGGAGGCCTCCTTTAGAAAATTGGAGGCCTCGGCTAAATCCGGCACAACCAATTACCTTTGCCCCTGTTATACAATTCACAATGAAACAATTTAATGTACCAATAATATACCGGAGTCCTTTAATAGCTGCTGTCAAAAACAAACGCAAGGCAGCAGATAAAATGAAAAAAGATTTTACGCCCACCCTACTCAACTTTGGCAACCTGCATATTTATGTAGCCCGTCATTTTGGGTTTTGTTATGGGGTAGAAAATGCCATCGACATTGCCTTTAAAACCATCGAGGAAAATGCAGGCAAACGAATTTTCTTGTTAAGCGAAATGATCCACAACCCACAGGTAAATGCCGATTTGCTGAGCCGGGGAGTGCAGTTTTTACAAGATACCCAGGGCAAACAAATGATACCTTTTGAAACATTAACCAAAGATGATGTTGTAATTATTCCGGCATTTGGCACTACAATCGCCATTGAAGAAAAATTGAATGCCATTGGTATACAAACAGCCAAATACAATACCACCTGTCCTTTTGTAGAAAAAGTTTGGAACCGTAGTGAGCATATTGCAAAAAAAAATTACACAGTTGTAGTTCATGGCAAGCCAACGCACGAAGAAACAAGGGCTACTTTTTCTCATGCTGCCGTTAACACCCCCACAGTAGTGGTAAACAACATGAAAGAAGCCATTGAATTGGGTAAGTATAT
>JAYTTM010000910.1:0-4144 GCA_043745055.1 Chitinophagaceae bacterium
TCTTTTAGCAAAAAGATTTAGCATACTGTAGGCACACCTGCCCCGGTTAATGAAACATACCGTGCAGAGACAAAGCCCAGATTTGTCTGATACCAAACATTATTTCCCTGAACTACGGCACCAGTTGTTTGACAAAGTACCGTAATAACTACACCGCTTGTGTAACTGCCTACCGGAGAAGATAACGTATTAGGCGCAGGGCGAATGTTCAATACAGATGCAGTGACCGTTCCTGTTACCGGTACTGCTGCCGGTGCAGGTATCACAAAAGGAAGAAGCTCAGTACCAGGCGCATCAAATTCAATAATCATTGGAATATCTCCCGCTAAAGCTGTGGCTTCAAATCTTGAAAGCGGCACCGTAGCCACTTGTTCAGCCAATGTTCCGCAATCTCCAGGACAAAGGTCAATAGTATCCTTTACATTAAATCTTATAAATGGAATTACAGTAATACTGCCATCAACATTGGCACTTAAGGTAGCCGTTATGGCTGCTTCCCGTGAATCGTTAAAAGGCGATGGTGAAGCTCCGATAGGAAAAGAAGTTTCATCTTTACCTATGCCTCCTGCAATGTTTCCTGCAATATCTGAGGGGAAATTAAAATTCATTTGATTTGCATGAACAGGATTATCAATGGCTGCCAACGCAGCACTTAACCTAGGTGTGAAATTAATAGTTGCCACCGGCAAGCCTCCCATTATAGTAGAACGGTTAGCTTCTACATCTCTTCTCATCTCGCCTATTAAAAATCGGGTAGTTTGGGCAGTGGTAGGCGACATGGTAAAATCACTTCCAAAAGTTGAAGTAAGATTTTGTGGTGCAGAACCTCTGCTCATATAAGATGCCCAAAGGGGAACTACCCTGGAATTTACCCGGGTAGCAATGCCTGCAAGAATAAGTGGCCCAGCCCAGGCTAAATCAGCGACAGCTCCAGGTACGCTGGCAAATGGTTGGCAAAAATTCGGATGACAGCCAGCATGCCCCGTAAATGTTCCAGGTGCACCCACCGGTTTATTTGCCAGAGCAATAAGTCTTGCCGTGGCGGCTGCTTCCGCTGCCGCTCTTAAATCATCAATCAGGTCGCATTGCACCACTGCAGGGGCAGCTGCCTGCTGCTGCACTACATGTGTTAACTCATGCCCCAGCAGCCTCTTCCCGCTGTCTGTATTCGGGGCGTACTGCCCGTTATTAAAAACAATATTGCTACCGGTTGTATAAGCAAGCGCATTTATGGACTGAGCAGATTTTGCTGCTGCAGAACCAGTATGGATTTTTACAGCACTAAAATCATGTCCAAAACGTGGTTCATAAAAGCTACGGACTTCTCCCGGCAACTGCTCTCCGCTTACATTTAAATTACCTATATAATCCGTTAACTTACTATCTGCATTTTGTCTTTCACCTGTTTCTTTCAATTGTATTTTCTTTTCTTCATCTTCACATTCATCACATTTTCGCTGCACTCTGTTATTGCCTCCACCACCGAAAATTGTTTTAAACCAGGATGGGGCGGCTGGTGAAAAATCTGCATTAAAATCAAGCACAGGAAGTGCGGCTGTAAAGGATGACGTTCCCAAATCCCTGTCTGTAATTTCCCACCAGGTGGGGTTACCAGCTTTTAACTGTGAATCAATTGAAAATGGTGCTGTAAAGTTGGAGGCAGATGCTGACAGATCGGGAGAGAGCCCAAACCGACGGAAAAAATTAAAATTATAGTGCCAAACCTGCAATGCCGAATTTGCATCCCACAAATGAGCAATATTGCGCTGAAAGAAAGGCTGACGCATTGCCAGAAAATCAGGCTCAGTTGATGGCCGCAATAATGATGGTAATGGCAATTGAATACCAAATGCCGGAGTTACGGGAGCTGCTGGAACCAGAGAATCTGTACCCGGAACATCTTGTTTTTGCAAATCCGGTGATTCTTTTAACTGAACTTTTTTTTCTTCCTCTTCTTCGCAACCGCTGCATTTGGTTTGTATTACCGGGGCTGTCATCCGCATTACTTTATCAGCCATTGCATCGGCTTCCCGTTCATAAGGATCGTTGGGTTGGTTAATGGTAAGCTTTGGCTGAAAAAATGGGGGATGACCTTTTCCATCCTGCACAAAAGAAAAAAAAGAAGCTTTATCTTTTTGTAAAGATGAATTAATTTTTGACGATGCTGTTTTGGTTAATTCCATAAAATCAATGTTTTTGCCTAAACTAAATGTTAACATGCTTCCTGAAAGCTTAATCTTTAAAAATCAATAACCAATTATTGAATCGTTGGTTGATACAGTAATATTTTCTTACGCCCAATCAACCCAAAGCATGCCATCCATCCAGGGCGTTTTAATAATGCCAATTACCCATGGCAGGGAAGAAAGCAGCATGTCGTAAGGCTTTTGTTCTACCTGTAAATTCCAGTTGTTATCTTTTTGTACCAGCTTGCCGGGGCGTTGTAAAAAGGATTGTTGTAATCCTTCTATTGTGCCATTTACCTGTACATTGTTTTTCTGCCACAATTGTATTACCTGTTGTAATAAATCGGTGGCTGCTGCTTTCTCTTCGGGTTTAATTTCCAGTTCTTTTATTATCGGCTCAGCTATCGGAAAGCCGCATAGGATTTTATTTAAAATTAAATGGTGCTCATCAAATATGGTTGTTCCGTACACGAGGTGCTGCGTAAATAATACAGCTTTCATCCTGTCGAATTCATCAGCAAACAGATCATCTTTCGTTAATTGAATCTCTTTAAAAAATGGCTGCAGAAAGGGGTGTAATAATATCAAACCTGCATTTTCAACATACAGTTCTTCTGAATTAAATTCATGTTTTTTGTCTTTAAATATTTTATCTTTTTTTATAAAGGTTGAAACAACAGGCACCGAAATAAACTCATTCACTTTTTTAAGAATAGTATTTTTTTCTTTCCTCAGTATTTTATTAAAGCCATGCTGATAAATAATATTACTGAATTCAGTTTGTAACAACGCAGCCAATTCTTTGGTATAAAAAGTATGTAAATCAATTTTGTCCTTTACTATTAACCATTTAAAAAAGGGGAGATAAAATGCTTTTTTAAGTGCGATGGTATTTCTAAAATCAGGCGTAAAATGTGTTCTAAAAAAATTGATTGCTTCAATAAATTCGTTGTAAAAAGAAGCATTTTGATGTGGCAGTAAATACTTCATCAATTCATTTAATAATTGCACATCAAACTGGTATATCAATCTGGTTATTTCAACTGTGTCCAGCTTTTTCAGCTGTTCTTTAAAGCCCAATACTGATTCATTACTTATCCATTTCCTCAATAGTTCATCTAATATTGTTTTGTTAGATGCATACCATGGCAACCTGCCTGTTTTTAAAAAGAAAAAGAAGGCTTCCATAAAGTCAGCCTCCCTTAATTCTTCAATAGGAGTTATTTTTTCAGCATATTCCAGTGCGATCTTTTCTTCCTGATTATTGCCTACGGACTGAGTATTTTTTTTGGAAAAATCTGCCTGTATTTGCCATACCGGATTTTCCATCTGCAATGCCTGCCTTATTTGTTTAATTGCTTTTTCTGCCAATTCATTTTCCCAGTTTTTTGCTTCAATATTTCCCAGTTCAATCTCCAGTTGATCCATTCTTATCAATCTTTCTTTTGTTCCAATTTCATCAAATAATATTTCCAAACCGGGTAATATTTTTTCATGAAATACCGCTCCCAGCCTGTTCCTGAATTGAAAGGCATCGGCAGGGTTTTCCATTTCTACTTCCAGCACCTGCTTTTGAATGATATGTTGATTGTTTACTTTCATCAATCAGCAGTAAGGTTGTCAAATTCACCCGCATTAATGTGTTTACGGAAAATGGCTTCGGTTATTACATAATTCTTCAAATCTGTACAATCGGTATTTGTATGGTTTTTAAAACCAACAGTTAGATCTATGGACAATTGGCTTCCTGGCGTAATTTGCAACTGATTCAAATTCAGGTTTACATCACTGCTATCAAACTCAAGCACTGCTCCTGTAACGGTGGTAATCTTCCAATTAAAATTATCAGCTTCTTTATGCGTTGCTATTAATAAAAGGAAGAATGGAAACACTGCCACTGGTGAATTGTTGTGCGTAATATTCATGCTGAACGCCGCATTGGGAACAATGATTTTTAT
>JAYTTM010000911.1:0-1111 GCA_043745055.1 Chitinophagaceae bacterium
ATGAATACTTACTATGGCAGCTAAAATGGAAAATGCTATTGTTGCAGTGTTTTCTTTGTATAAAACCTGTAGTAATAGCAGCCCAATTAATGCACACCAAATTTGTATTTGAATGGCGTTTTCATTATCACCCAAAAAATAGTTCAGCGGAAAGTTTTGCTTTAGCTTTTTAAAGAATTTTTCTATCTGTCACCTGTTTTGGTATATCTCTACTATTTCTGTGGCTGTAAGTGCTGTGTTGTTTGTCCAATAAATAAAAGTTGTGTCGTGTTTTTTGCTGTAATAGGCTATCCTCCTTATTTGTAAGGTTCTTTTAACTGTTGTGCCTTCAATATTTTCGGTATAGTTTACTGCTACGATTTCATCTTTTAAAATGATCGGTTCGGCATCTGATAAATCCAATTCTTTTATGCTTTTAAATTTTGCGTTGTCTTTTTGAGGCACTACATAAGTTATGCCTCTGTCGTTAAATTTTTCAAATTGTAAATAGTTAATGTAGGCTTTATCGAATGTGATGATGGAGCCGTTAGGCAGTTCATTAATGCATTCATAAAACTGTTGGTCGTGCATGGCAGCAGCGGTAAATTTTATAAAGCTTGGCATGTTGCAATCAGCTTTTAAGAGGGTATGTACTTTTATGCCACCTTTGCTTTTGCCATCGTTGCTTTTGCGCCCCGCAGGCTTTAATATAGCTTTAAAAAGCGAAATAGTGCTGCTGTCCAGTATGTAGAGTTTATTTGCTATAGAAGCCTTTAAACGGCTGTCCGAGATAATATGTCTGTACTTGTCATAAAGACTTTTGTAAAGAGAACCAAAGACCTCACTGCCACGCCTGGCATTGCCATCACTCAGCGTACTGCGTGCAGGTACCTGTTGTAAATTGAGATGGTTTAGCTTACCATTACACAACTCAAGCCCCGCTTGTACTTCACGGATGGAAGTGCATCTTGAAAATATGGTATACAACATGGTAGTTAAATGGTCTTTAAAATGGAGCTTCTTGGCAAACTTATCTGCCTGGTGCTTTTTGCAACTTTGATCAATGAGATTGGTATCTATTAAAGAAAGTACTTGAGAGAATATCGGCTGTCCGACATAATTTGTAGATTTG
>JAYTTM010000912.1:0-1109 GCA_043745055.1 Chitinophagaceae bacterium
GTATGACTACGCCATGGAAAATGAGTTTCGCTTTTTGAGCTATGGAGATGGTAGTTTGATTTTTATTCCCGATCCCCCATCCCCTAAAGAGGTGACAAATTTTGGTTAAAATAGAGTTGCCCTCTATTTCACCAACACTTCGACAAGGATACCAACTAATATTGATTTGTTTAGTAGAATCTCTTAAAAAAACCATGAGCTGTAGTATTAAATCATTTAGATCGTTTACGAAATAAACAAACCCTAACTATAACTCCCCTTTAGGAAACGAGGGCAATCCGCATAGGGGACGGGTACTCAATATTCTTTACTGCTGTATTGTAACGACCGTGCCTACGGGTATGTAACTAAATAAATCTTTCATCTCTGTGTATTTTACAGATACACATCCATCTGTCCAGTTATAAAAATTATCAATGGTCCATTCTTCCTGGGGCCTTGTGGCATGAATAGCGATACCGGCACCGATTTTAGCTGTTTTTGAAATAATACCTTTTCGTTTACGATCATTAAATTTTTCAATGCTGGTTTCGTTGGGATAATCTAACAAAAGTTCTGGCCCCCATTTATTGTGAATTTTTTTCAGGATGATTTTAAAACTTCCATTGGGGGTTTTTCTATCCCCCTCTTTCATTTTATCCCCCAAATCTTTACTCCCAAAAACAATGGGATAGGTAGCATACCAGCCTTCCTCGTCATACACCTTTAATTCGTAATCACTTTTATCAATAATAATGTAGTAGGGGCTTTCTTCTGCCGGAGCTAATACCTTTTTCACTTTTACGGAAGTGGTTGCTTTTTTAGCACTGCGCTTTTTATTGTGTTCGGAATTCGTAAACGAAACTGTCAAAATAAGGGTGCCAAAACATGCAATGGAAAAAAAAACAGTTCTATTCATAACGGAAATTATGGATTACTTGTATTCAAACGTTGTGCCAGACAATTATATTTTAGACATTGCAAAAACCTTAACTAAAAATTAGTCAGAGAGAAGGTATGACAGAAGTTTATGCACAAAAAAGCAGGCTAAAATGGCCTGCTTTTTAAATTAGAACTTTAAAACGATTACCAGTTACTCAATCGGATACCTAACGTATAAGGTCGCATAT
>JAYTTM010000913.1:0-4135 GCA_043745055.1 Chitinophagaceae bacterium
TTTTACCACCAAATTACTGGTAGGGGCCGATGGCAGCAGCAGCACCATTGCCAGAATTTTGAATGGCAGCAAACCCAACCCGATGGACAGGATTGTAGCTGTGAGAGCTTACTATGAAAATATAAATTGTACAGCAGACCAGGCCGAATTGTATTTTACCAGTAAAAGTTTTCCGGGTTATTACTGGTTTTTTCCAACTGGCCCTACCACAGCAAACGTTGGGGTTGGTATGGTGCTGGAAAATTTTCCTAAAAAGGAAATCAATTTAAAAGAACTGTTGTTGGAACTGGTAGAAAGTGATGAAACACTCAAACAAAAAATAGGCAATGGCAAATTAAAAGACAAAGTAGTAGGATGGCCATTATCAACTTATAATCCTGATGCAGCCGTAACCGGTGAGCGGGTTGTATTAACGGGTGATGCTGCAGGGCTCATTAATTCCCTTAACGGCGAGGGCATACAATATGCTATGCAAAGTGGCAGGTGGGCTGCGGAATGTATTGCTGATGCATTATCAAGAAATGATTGCTCTATTGATGGACTAAAAAATTATCCTGCTTTATTAAAAGAAAAAATTGGGTTCGATATGAGTTTGTCTAACCTGGTAATACAGTTTATTCGCAACCGCAACCTCAATCCGCTTTGGTTAAAAATGCTTTCTATCATGAGTAGCAAGGCCAGGGTAGATGATGCCTATGCAGATACTGCAGGCGGTATCCTTGCTGGCTTATTACCCGCCAATGAGGCTTTGAGTTTATCTTTTATCAGCAAAACCGCTATGCAAACTTTTAATGTATTAGCCAATGATACTGTAGTTGAAATGGGTAAGGGCCCTTTTTCTTTTGCCTTGTATGGATTAAATACAGCCAGCAATACTTTTTCCCTTGCAATGAATGCAGTTAAGCAGCGGCAAGATTATATAAACTGGATAAAAGGCTTGCTGCAGCAGGGTTATAATGTTTCCGGGTATGTGGTAAAAAATATCCAATCAAAAATAGTATCCCGATAATTACTTATCTCTGTTGATCATGTAAAGGATCATATTTTCCAAAAACTTTTTTTCTTCCGTTGGCTGCATGGAACCAAAGATGGTATAAAATTCTTTTAATGCCGCACCGGCCAGGTTGCCGGCAGCCCGCTTGCCATAATTAATGCAATCATACTTGTACATCAGCTGCATTACCAGGTTTGTTTCTTCCGGGGTTCTATGGATGCGTAATTTAGATAGATAAGTTTTTAACTTTTTGGCTTCTGTTTTATTACATCGGTTTAATAAATTTATCAGCATCAATGTTCGCTTGCCTTCCAGAATATCTCCGCCAATTTCTTTACCGTATTTTTCCTTTTCTCCCTCCAGGTTTAGCAGGTCGTCCTGTATTTGGAAAGCAGCGCCCAGGTAATATCCAAAGCGGTTAAAAATAGCTGCATTTATTTTTCCGCCACTGCCAATAATAGCACCAATCCGTATGGGGTGAATGCAGGTGTACCAGCAGGTTTTCTTTAATATCATCCGCAGGTAATCATCATCATTCATTTTGCAGATATTGTCTTTTCGCCACCCCAGTTCCAATGCCTGCCCCTCCACACTTTCCAGCACCATGTTTTCAATTTCATTAAACACCAGCCAGCTTACTTGCGGCCCCAGTACCTGAAGATTTTTCATCAATGGTTTTATGCTTAAAACATTCATGGCATCACCAACATTCAATGCAATGGGTATTCCATGTTCCATATGCATCGTAGGCTTGCCCCGTCGTTCCTCGCTTTCATCTTCAATATCATCATGAATTAAAAATGCATTGTGAAACAGCTCTAATGCCACAGCACTATTCATGGCTTGTTTTTCGGTACCGCCAAAAATTTTACAGGTAGCTATACACAGGCCGGGTCTAAAGCCCTTACCACCCCTGGAGGGGTAAACCGACACCAGGTCATACAGGTATTTTTTGGGTTCCCTGTCTGGGATACCTGCAAGTAAATGCTGCATACTCAAATCCCTGTAAGTTGAAAGTTGCTTCAGAAATTGTTCCTGCCTGATAGCCATTTCCGAAACGTCCATAATAACAATTAAACAATTTTTAAAAGAATGGCAGCCTTAAGACTTTCCACATTTTTTGCCTGCAGAAAACCGGTGTAGGAACCTGCCTTTGCAGTAGCAGGCACAGAAAGCTTCACTTTTACAGTGCCTTTAGATGCAGGGGCTATCGTAAGCGGATTGGGTGTGTAGGTAAGTATAGTTGATGGCAACTGATTACCTGCGGTATCAGTAAATACGGTATTTACAAACTCCAGCACTTTTGCCTCCAATCGGTTGTCATTTTCTAGTACCAATGGTATTTCAGCCTGCTCACCCGGTTTTAAATCTTTGGGTACCTGTATCATCGGCATTTGGGCCGGGGCGGATGGCTGGGACGGCGTATCTATTGCAGTGCTACCCTGTTTTATATTAATTAGCTGAGATGAAATTCTTTCTACATTATTAGCGGCTATAGCAGCAAAGTCAATTACAAGGTCTATAATATCGTGGGCATCTTTTCTAAACCTTACCAGTAGGTCTTCCATCTGCCTGTTTTGTAATGCACCGTTACCACTTCTCATTTTGGGCACATCCGTAAATTTTTCTTCTATTTGTTTAGCAGCTATAATGCCACGGGCAATTTCTTCTTCCAATATACCGGCAGCTCTAAATACAATACGGGATCCGCTGCCAATAAAGCCGCTGAGGCCATCTGTTTTTATGGCTGCTTTTACATCATCCATTATGCTTTCTGCTTTAAGCTCACTTTTATTTTGATTTTCTTTACGTGCTGTTGCCATTGTTAAGTTATTAATATTTATAAAAAATAACAGGTATTGTATGTTGACAGGAACAATTATTAAAAACTGAGTTATACAAGTAGTGCAACACAATTTAAATTATGTATTACAGATTTTATTTCCTGGGATGTTGAGGCAGATAATAATAAAAAAAATTCAAAAATTATTAAAGTAGTTGTACAATAATTGCTACTTCACAACTATGCCGGGACCTGCTGCCGGTATATCATCTTTATTGCCGGCTGGTTTGTCTTTGCAATTGAATAAACGGGTAATTCCTCTTACAACAATTTCTGCAAAAGGCTGCCCCATCAGGTTAATGCCGATACGGTAATTACTTTCTGCACAAATGGGTTCACAAATTTTTATACAAACAGGTATCGGTTGTTCGGCCTGGCCACCCATGTTCATATTCATGTTTACAAAAAAAGGATTTTGTACAGCATTCGTCATGGTAACTTCCACCGGCTCTGGAAACCTGTGAGAAAGCAAAGCTTCCTGCTCTTTTGGCCAGTCCACAATATGTACATTGTTTTCTTCCATGGTAGTATATTTTGTTTGTAGTAAATATAATATTTAGTTTTTAAAATTAAAAGCATTCTGCTAATTCTTATTTTTTGATGCTTTGATACTATCAAAAAAGCCTGTTTTAATTTTTTGTTGTCAAGGCGGGTCCTGTCCGGGATTTGTTCTATGGGCTGCCGGAATCGCTGCTGAGGGTTATGAGAAAAATGGCTCGCCCGGGAACAATGATCTAGCCGCTGTTGAATGCAACCCTGCTATAAAACAAAGCACCTGTTTGCAATCCGGTTAGGCTGGCTTACAACGCAGCATAAATATGCGTCACCGGTTTGTGCAGCACAGCCTGTGTATCGGAAACATTTCTATATTCTGGAAAACCAGCGTCGGTATTGCCGTGTGATAATATCAAAAAGAAAAAAATATTTTTTTATTGAAACAAATATTCTTTACTGTTATTGCAGGTTTTTTAGTTGTAATGCAGTGCAGCAGCAGTTTTAAAGGTAGTAAGGTAATCTTGTTTTTTTAGTGATAGCCTTTATGCTTGTTTTTATAATTGCTATTTGTATATGTTGCTGATTGTGGCAACCATTTTGTTTTACTGTTGTGTAATACTAACGTTTGTGTATAACTAATAACAAAAGCATAATCTTAATGAATATATTTTTTGTACATTGTCGTTTATTTTTGCGAATCCCAATACCCTGAAATCTCATCGTTCCGTATCCTCCGTTACTCTTTAGAAAATAATATGCTGCTTGCGCATGTGTTTTAAAATCAATATTATGAAGAAAATTTA
>JAYTTM010000914.1:0-1109 GCA_043745055.1 Chitinophagaceae bacterium
ACCCTGAAATCTCATCGTTCCGTATCCTCCGTTACTCTTTAGAAAATAATATGCTGCTTGCGCATGTGTTTTAAAATCAATATTATGAAGAAAATTTACCAAGTTATTTTATTGGGGTTTTTATTTGGGCCGATGATAGGGTGGGGGCAGCAGGTGATTGGCACTTTTCCAGCAATGAACGGCGGATTCGAAGGTGCATCTGTTGATAATACAACTTTTGCAAGCGCACAAGCGGGAAAGTGGGTTAAGAATAATAATACTCAAACTATTGCCTTAGACAATAGTGTTGCAAGGTCGGGCGGTAGTTCGATCAGTGTAAACAATGGCACCACCGGAAGAAGGGTTTGGAGCCCTTTGATCATTGCCTCGAGTACGACATCTTCTGTTACTATTCAATATTGGAGAAGAATCACAAATGCAACGAATACTCAAGAAAGTATGTCTGCTATTGGTGATGGAACAACAGCAGATGTTCAAAGCGGAACATACTCCGCTCCTGCAGCTATAAATACTTGGGAAAAGGTAACTTACACTAGATCTTCTTGGACGTACACAAATATTGCAGGTGCATTTCTAACAAGGGCAATAGGAACTGGAGGGTTAATGAATTTTGATGACTTGGCAATGTACAACGGTGCAGTTGATATAACTGCTCCCAACTCCCCAGCCTCTATCACAGTCAATAATCCTACTACATCATCTTTAGATGTTTCTTGGCCAGCAGCAGTTGGCGGAGTAGATGGTGGAGGTTATGTGGTGGTAAGATATGCTACCAATCCAAATGCAAATAATGACCCTAATCAAAATGGTATTTATGCTGTTGGCAATACAACTATAAACGGAACAGGTGGGCTAACAGGTGCTATCCGGTATATTGGCACCGGCACGTCATTTACAGATAATGTTGGCTTATTGGCCGGAACACCGTATTGGTATAAAGTATATACTGTCGATAAGGCATTTAATTATTCTGCCGAAACGCAGGGAACAGGAACAACAGCAGTACCACCCCCTACAGTAACTACAGTTGCGGCATCATCGATTACTGTAAGCGGGGCTATTTTAAATGGTACAGTAAATGGTAACGGAAATGCCAGCACTGCAAGTTT
>JAYTTM010000915.1:0-1108 GCA_043745055.1 Chitinophagaceae bacterium
CTAGTGTATTGACAAAATAATTATGAAACATAGTATTTTGACAGTTTTCTATCTGCATCTTGTTTTGTAAACCGCCATTCGATTTTACATTTCTTTTTGTTTCTGTCTTTAGCCCAGTGCTTTAGTTGCGCGGTTAGTTTTTCTTTGCTTTCAATTCTTCCCCCCGTGCATTGCCTATCCATTATATTTATTTCGATCTCGGCCATGTTCAGCCAGCTGGCATGTTTGGGGGTGTAGATGAATTTTATTTTCTTCATCAGGCTGTTTGCCTTGCGTTTGCCAAACGTTTCAATGAGCGAACCTTCAAAGTGGGTATTTAAATTATCCATGACCAACTGAATACAACGGGCACCTGCGAAATGTACTTCTACCAATTCCAATATAAAGTAAGCAAAGTCTGCTTTGGTCCTGGTATCGGTAATTTTTACATGGCGTTTTCCCGCTTTGGGTTCAACGGCCACGAATATATTGCACGTCCCCTTGCGCTTATATTCATGGTCGCATTTTTCATAACTGCCCGGTTTTGCAGCTATCGGCTTTCTGGTTTCTTCCAATAGTTGTTTGCTCTTTTCATCCATGCAAACCACAGGCAGGGCCGGGTTGTAATCCATCTTATATAAATCCAAGAGCCGGTACATCCTGGTGCGGTATTCTTCTGTTATCTCCTCAATGCACCACATCTTCTTTAACCAAGGCTTACATTCATTTTTTTTAAAGCAAGCCGTACCGATTCCCGGTTGACCGTTTCAAAACCCGGTTTTGTTTTTAAGCTTGAGGTCAATAAGCGGATTGTCCACCGTTTCCTCCCTGCGGGGCAAGGTCCACAAGCAAGTGCTGCCAGTTCTGATTCCTGGTCTGTGCCATACTTTACCGGCTGCCCTGGCCGGGCTTCCTCTACAAGTGCATTCTCAATCCCCTGTTCTTGGTAGCGATTTTTTGTCCTCCACACCGTAATTCTGTCCACATCAAGAAAATCCTCTATTTCCGAGATCCGCTTTCCTTTGTTCAGAAGCAAAAGAATATTGATACGGTTATATTTCCGTGTACTCAGGTTCGCAACTTTCTTTTGGGATTCAAGGTAATGTACCTCCTTTTTATTTAACTTCAA
>JAYTTM010000916.1:0-4129 GCA_043745055.1 Chitinophagaceae bacterium
GGAAAAGGATCCCAGCAGGAATCGAACAATACAAATAATGGCCTGATACCATAGCGATTTGCAATACGCAACAAAAGGTCTATCCGTTTTTTAAATCCAGTTGGGTCTTGCTGGTAAGCAAGGTCATGCAAAAAAATCCGCATGGTATTCATACCAATGGAAGCTGCCCATTTAAACTCTCGGGCAATGGTAGCTGTATCAAAAGTTTCAGCCTGCCACATTTCTAATTCATTGATGGCGGTGCTTGGCAGAAAATTAGCGCCAACCAGCCAGGGCAGTTTGCTGTACCAGTTGGTTGCTTTTTCTTTTGTCCATATTTGCCTGCTGTTGCCTTGTGCGTACACTTGAAGCTGCACAACTATAAAAAAAACTGGCAAAAGTATTTTAATGAGTTTCATCAACTAATATTTAAAAAACTAAAAATAGTAAAAACAAAAAGTTATTGTGTTATTATTTTTACAAACAAAAGCAGGTGCCGCTATAATGCGGCACTGCTTTACTTCAACAATTAATTCCATCCGGGGTTTTGTTTCAAATTTGGATTAATATCTATTTCCACCTGCGGTATAGGCATGTATTTATTTCTGCCGGGTATAAAATTATTAAACTCAGGGTCACGTGCTTTCAATTCAGCCAATTTTGCAGCATCATCAAAATAACCCCATCTTGCAAGATCATTCCAGCGGAGTGATTCTCCTGTAAGTTCTGTTATTCTTTCATGCATTAACTGTTGTTGAAATTGAGTTTGGTTCATGCCAGGCATTGCTACAGATAATTTTCTTAAACCAGAACGCTCTCTTACACGGTCAACATAAGTGTATGCATCTGCAGTGCGGCCAGCAGCATTTAGTGCTTCAGCATACATCAGTAATACATCTGCAAAACGTATTACCCTGAAATTTATCGGACTGTTAAAAACTTCAAAATCATTGATACGGAAATAATCATCCAGGTATTTGCGGTACCAAACCCTGTTCTTAATATTGTTATCATAATTTTTGGAAGTAAAACTTGAACCATACACAAGTGAGAAATCGGGGCCACGTTCATCTGTAGAATCATACAGTGCAGTTATGGCAAGGCGTGGATCCCTGCCGCCTGTAGCGGTTTGTTCTTTCAAAAATTCACCAACCACCCATCGGTGCATGTTGGCATCTGTAAAGCCATGTCCTGGTGGTGCAAAAAAAGGTGCCCTGCTTGTACCTACATTAGAAGTTGGTCCATCGTCACCGCCATTTTCAGGTCGTTGTTTAAATTGTACTTCAAATACAGACTCTGCATTATTTTCCGTGGTATGCCTGAAATTATTTTCATAGTTTGGTATAAGATTGTATAAGGATTGTCCCGGCCCTTCAATAAGCCATTTTAAGGCATCAATAGCCTGCGTATATTTTTTTTGTTGCAAATAAACCCTGCCCAATAATCCGTATGCGGCGCCAGTAGTGGCCCTCCCCAGTTCATCGCCTGTGTAGGACGGCGGTAGTGCAGCAGCGGCTTCGGTAAGGTCTTTTTCTATCTGGCTCCAAACCTGTTCCTGTGTTGCCTGAGAAGGTTTATCTGAAGGCACTGAAGGCAAAAGAACTAATGGCACATTGCCCCAGATGGTTACCAGATCGTAGTAATAAAGTGCCCGTAAAAATTTTGCTTCCCCAATATATCTTGCTTTTAATGTTGCATCCATATTAATGGCAGAAACTTTTGCTATTACCTGATTTGCCCTGTACACCCCACGCCAATGGTGCCACCAGGTATCGTAGTTTACTTCAAAACTATATTGGGTTATATTTAAACCGCTTATACTTCTTAGCTCATTCCATCCGCTGGTGGAATATCCATCATCGGATCGTACATCCATATAAAATGGCAGCCATCTTGAATAAGGTGCACCATTGCGGTAAAAATTGCCATAAACTGCGTTTAGCCCAAGTAAGGCATCATTGGAAGTTTGCCAGAAGTTAGATTCATCCTGTACATTGGGATTGGGTATTTCCAGATTAGTAGATTTTTTGCAGGAAGCAACAGCTAAAAGAAACAATCCAGCAATTATGTAATGAAGATATTTTTTCATTGTAAAAAATTGACTTGTTAAAAAATTAAAAAACAAAATTGATACCTGCAGAAAGTATTCGCAATGCAGGATACTGTCCGTTGTCGAGCCCACGTTCAAAAATATTTACACCGGTAATATCTGGGTCAAGTCCGGTGTATTTTGTAATTGTCAATAAATTTTGTCCGCTGATGAATATCCGGGTAGAGGTAAAGCCAATTTTGCCAAGATGATTTTTTGGTATGCTGTAACCCAATTCAATATTACGCAGGCGCAGATAAGAACCATTTTCTAACCAGCGGTCTGTTTGAGGCAACACATTAAATTGTATGCCCTGGTCGGGTGCTCCAATGGCTGCCCTCGGAAAATCTGTTTTGGTATTTTGAGGCGTCCATGGATTGGCTCCTTTTCTATAATTATTATTTTGGTCCATTCTGTCTACCTGGTAACGGGGACGGTTGTACAATTTGTTTCCCACCACTGCATACCATTGCATACTGAGCGAAAAATTTTTATAGGAAGCATTGAAAAGAAAACCAGCTTCAAATTTTGCCCAGGGTGAGCCAACATATTCCCTGTCTTTATCGGTATTCAATACACCATCGCCATCGGCATCAATATACTTTAAATCTCCCGGCTTTGCCCATGGCTGTATCAGGTTGCCATCTTTATTTTTGTATCCATCAATTTCTGCCTGGCTTTGAAAAATACCGCCTGTTTTTAACACATACCATTCGCCAATAGAGCGGCCAATTTGTGTACGGGCATCACCCACCTGGGTATATTTTGTAGTAGTGTCGCCAAAGCTGGTAACCTTATTTTTAATGGTAGTGAAGTTGATGGTGGCATCCCATTTAAAATTACGGGAAGGTGCACTTCTGTACGTCATCGCAAGCTCAAAGCCTGTATTTTTTAATGAGGCAGCATTTACCGGCGGGCTGCCACCTGCATTACCTGTTGTAAGACTGATGGGAAGGTCAACCAACACATCATTTGTTTTGGCAATAAAATATTCCGCAGTCACATTCAGCCTGTTATTAAGCAACACGGCATCAATACCGATATTGGTGGTTTTTTTTGTTTCCCACCTAAGATTTGCATTGGCCAGCCGGGTATTGATAGCCCCAGGCTGTTCCACTTCATTAGAACCAAATACTGCCCTGGGAAAAGGATTGATGGAACCAAAGTACTGCCAGGGTCTTAAAAATTCACTATTGCCTAGTGAACCATAAGAAGCTCTTATTTTTAAATCATTAATTTGATTGCTTTTAAAAAATGATTCCCTGCTAACCCGCCATGCCACTGAGGCTGATGGGAAATTTCCCCAGCGGTATGATGGGCCAAAGAGTGAACTGCCATCCCTGCGAAAAGTAAGGCTTGCCAGGTAACGGTCGCTATAAGTATAGTTAACCCTGCCAAGAAAACCAACATTGTTCCATTTGTCTGTAAAACTGGTGGTGATGGGGTTTTGTCCCTGATTAAGATTGGTGAGGATGTAATTGCCGTTGGCATCGGGCAAAAAACCTGTTCGCTGTCCTGTTAAAATTTCGTTCTCAAAAGTTTGGTTACTAAACCCTGCTACAGCGGCTATTTTATGGCTGCCAAATGCTTTATCAAAATTCAGTGTATGTTCATAAAGGAAAGAACGGAAGTTGCCACGGTTTTCATCGGCAGTGGCCACAGGTGAAGGTGTGCCCTGTCTTGTAGTGCCTGGCCTGCGGAAACCTTTGAATCGGTCGAAGCTTGTTTCTGCACCCACATTAAATTTATAAGTAAGGCCGGTGATAATCCGGAAATCTGCAAACACATTGCCTCTCACTTTAAAATTATACTGATTGTTTTTTTGCAAACTTTGCAGGGCTGGCACATTTGCTGCCAGCGTATTTACATAAGAATTGTTTAGTCCAATACCCCAGCCATCCGGGTTGGTGGCAGAGCCATATACTGCTTTATCCTGCAATGGTATTACTGGTATCATGGTAATTATATCTACAAAAGGGTTAGTGAAAATATCGCCGGCAATAGGATTATCATGAGTGTAAGACAACAACATGTTTTCGCCAAAACTAAAACGGCCACGCT
>JAYTTM010000917.1:0-4125 GCA_043745055.1 Chitinophagaceae bacterium
GTATTATAATTTTATTGTACATTTAATGAGGCTCTTAAAAAGAAACTACTGTTAAAAATGATTATTGACATTGATAAATTGCGAAGATTTGTTGCTGAAAATAAAACAGACAGAGCTTTGCAAATGCTTACTGACGGTATAACAGGTTATCCTGATTTACAAAATCAGTTGCTTACCCTTACCGCCCAATTTACCGATATCCGCAAAAAAGAAAATATTGGATTGTTTGACAACAGAGAGGCGATGCAATTTCGTACAAAGCTGAATTTTTCAGTACTGGAAATAATAAATGAAATTGAACAGCAGCAGGCAGCAATTGTAAATCAAAATAAACCCGCTCTGGCACAATCCGAAATCAGCATCACAAAAGCAAAAACAGTTTTTATATCCTATAACCATCATGACAGTGAAACAGCCAACAAACTAAAAGAAAAACTCAGGGCAAAGAATATACAGGTAGTGATTGACAGCGAGCGCATGCAGGCCGGAGAAGATATAAAGGAATTCATTGAAAAAAGTGTAAGGGAAACCGGCGTAACCATTTCGTTGGTATCGGCCACCAGCCTTTTATCAGCATGGGTTTCCATGGAATCTATCAACACATTTTATCATGAAAAAACAGCTATAAAAAAGAAGTTTATAGCCTGTTTTATTTCCGATGATTTCTTTAAAAGAAATTTTACGGATGAAGCACTGGATCATATCGATAGCGAGATAAAGGAAATTCAAAACCTGGTGACTGCAAGGATGCAAAAAAACCGGAGCATACGGGATTTACAGAATGAACTTACCCGTATAACGGAACTGCGGAATAATATGGACGAAATAATCAGGCGGCTTCGTGAAAGCCTTTGTATAGATATCAGAGATGAAAAACTGGAATCCAATTTTAGTAAAATTACAGATGCTGTTAATTCATAACTAAAACCATATTATATGATTTTTACAGAAAAAATTGAAAAGCTGTTAAGCTCCAATCACATCAAAGAAGTGATTGAAGAATTCCTAAAATTTTTAAGTGAGGTGCCACAATCCGACAAGGATGCAAGGAACGATGCCAACCAACTGCGGGGACAAGTTATAATTCTTTCGGGCAGGTTTACCGACCTTAATAACCGCATGAATACAAATACCATTGACCAGGCCAGTGCCAACCAGGAAAAAGCGGTATTGATAAATTCATTTGTACAGATATTAAACCAAATTCCCTCCAGCTATCCCGACCTTAACAATTACATGGCAGAAAGAAATGAAGATGATGAATGGAGGGAAGCACAGCGAAAAAATAACATTGAAGAGTACCAGGATTATTTTAGTAAATATCCCAACGGAAAATACAAAGCTGCAACCATTAAATTGATAGGGGAGCTGGAAGAGGTAAAATCTAAACAGGATATGGAAATTAAAAGGCTTGCAGCGCTTGAAAAAGAAAGGCGGGCAAATGATAAAGCCGCCGATGCAGAAGCCCAAAAGACAACCAATACCGAAAACAAACCCAGGCAGTCTTATTCCTCAACAACGAATGTAATTGCTCCGGCAAGGCCTTCCAAATCGAGGGCTGGTCTGTATATTGTTCTGGGGGTAGTAATTGGCATTATTTTTATAATACTGCTGGCTGTTGGCTATTCAGACGAACCCGAAACACCGGTAAAAAATGATGAAGCAGTAAAAGCAGAATTAAGAATGGCTTTTGAAGTGGCTATTCAAACCTTACAAAATGCCACTTTTTCTTTAAATCCATTGCTTCTTAATAAATCATTTACAGGCGAAGCGCTTAAAACGCTAGATACACAAATTGAAGCCCTCATAGCCAATGACAGGTACGTTCAGTCTGTTCTTGAAAATAGAGTATATACAAATTTACAGGTAAGCAACAACCAAACGGATGGGCAGGTAGAAGTTACTGAAACCTGGACTTATACTTACTATAGCAATGCTACAAAACTCTGCACCGGCATGCAACCCAATTACAGTTCATCCGAAACAGTTTATTTTAAAAAAACTGCAAACGGATGGATGGTAACATCCTTTAGTATGGGCAATCAGCCGACGCCGCAAATGGTTCCTTGTAATTGATTTATACAATTGAATCATGCCCCGGAGCCGATAGCTATCGCACCGGCCTATTGTATACACGTTACTAAACCTGCAATTAAGTACTTGCTTGCAATCAGGCGCCGGACTCTGTCCGCTGTCTACCCGTTACTAAACCTGCAATCAAGTACTTGCTTGTTATAGCATTTCTATTTCACCCTCTTTACAGATTGGAATATTTAAATGATATTTCTATTACTGAAACACTATTATATAACCGGCAACTTCTTATACATAGCACCATGCGTTTTTAAGGAACGCAGATGAAAGACATAACTATTGCTCACCATTCAAAAAAAATCTGTTTTCACAAAATTAGCTTTGCAACAGAACCTCCCTGTAATAATGGGTGCATTTCAAATTGTCGCTTGGGCTAAAGCCTGGCTATAGTGTATGCATCTATTGCCACGCCTTTAAAGGCGTGGCAATAGAAATGAAAGATAGCCGGGCTTTAGCCAAATATTTTTACGTTAACTGCGACAATTTGAAATGCACCTGTAATAATTAGGCCATGCGCTACGTTTTAAAAAAATGCTATATTACACAACGATTGTTGTTGTTGCCCAGTGGGTAAAATAAACTTTTCCAATGAGCTGTTATTCATAATTTTTTATGTAGGAGTGATACGCTAAACAATGAGTTGCTTTCAAAATTATTTTTGTAAAATAAACCTTTAAATAAACCAACATAAATTATGGCAAACCACAAACTCCTCATCTGGTCACTTACTGTGGCATTAGGCGGATTTTTATTTGGGCTGGACGTGGCCGTTATATCCGGCGCAGAGCAAACCATTCAGCAGCTGTGGCATTTAAGCGATGGTATGCATGGGTTGGCAATTTCCATTGCCTTGTATGGAACCGTTGTTGGTGCTGCTTTTGGAGGTTACTTTGCTGATTTATTGGGCAGAAAAAAAAGTTTGTTTTGGGTGGGATTATTCTTCTTTATTTCCGCAGTTGGTTCTGCCTTAGCGCAGGATGTGTATACATTTATGATCTTTCGGCTAATGGGTGGATTTAGCATTGGAGCATCTTCCGTTATTTCGCCTTTGTACATTTCAGAAATTGCACCGCCTAAAAAGAGAGGTTTTCTTGTGGCCTTGTTTCAGTTTAATATTGTGTTTGGAATTTTGGTGGCCTATGTCTCCAATTATTTTTTTCAACGCATCATCAGTGGTGATAATGACTGGCGCTGGATGCTGGGTATTGTGGGCATACCATCGCTCATCTTTACATTTTTAACTACGCTTATTTCCGAGAGCCCCCGCTGGCTGGTAAATAAAAAAAACGACACAGTACAGGCTTTAAAGGTGCTACTGCAAATTGATCCTGCTATTGCTGATGCAACCCTTGCCAATATTGTAAAATCAAAGAATGAAGCAGGCGCTAAAAAAGCCGTTGCATTTTTTTCTGCCAAATACCGCACACCCATTATGCTGGCTTTTTTATTGGCATTTTTCAACCAGGCATCTGGCATCAATGCAATTATTTATTACGCACCAAGAGTGTTTGAAATGACGGGGCTCGGTAAATCGGCTGCCCTGCTTTCTTCTACCGGTATTGGTGTAGTTAACCTGATTTTTACAATGGCTGGTTTATCCCTGATAGACCGCTTTGGTCGCCGTGCATTAATGTACATTGGTTCTGTAGGCTACATCGTTTCGCTGGGGTTAATTGCACTGGCATTTTACCGGGAATCTTTTGATGGGATGACGTTTTTTGTTTTTGCATTCATTGCTGCACATGCAATAGGGCAGGGGGCAGTTATCTGGGTTTTTGTAGGCGAAATATTCCCCAATGAAGTAAGGGCTTCCGGACAAAGTTTTGGCGGATTAACCCATTGGGTATTTGCAGCCATTGTTGCCAATGTTTTCCCCATTGCAGCAGGTAAATTTGGTGGCGGGCCTATCTTTTTATTTTTCACCATTATGATGGTTTTTCAATTGTTGTACGTTCGCTTCCTGATGCCCGAAACCAAGGGAATTGCCCTGGAAGATATGCACGTGGGGCATTAGAAAGTTGATAGCAGGTG
>JAYTTM010000918.1:0-1104 GCA_043745055.1 Chitinophagaceae bacterium
CATTCGCCAACCCCTTTTTATGTTTCTTCCAACGGGTATGGGGTATTTATCAATTCTGCCAGGTACCTGGATGTGTATGCTGGTACCGGAGTTAGAAAGGACAGTAAAAATAAACCTGCAGAGCAAGACAGAAACACCGATAAAAACTGGAATGCCCAACCCTATTCAGATGCGGTAGAAATATTAGTGCCTGCTGGCGGAGTAGAAATTTATGTGTTTGCCGGGCCCTCCATGCTGGATGTGGTAAGAAGATTTAATTTATTCAATGGCGGCGGTTGTATACCCCCACGCTGGGGATTGGGTTTTACACAAAGGGTAAAATCTTTGTACAATGCAGACGAAGTAAAAAGAGAGGCGGATGAATTTGAAAAAAATGGTTACCCATTAGACTTTATAGGACTGGAGCCTGGATGGCAAAGTAAATCATATCCAGGTAGTTTTAAATGGGATTCGGTTCGGTTTCCGGAACCTCAAAAATTTGTTTCGGAAATGCTTGCAAAAAACATTCGGCTCAATTTATGGATCAATCCATACGTTTCTAAGTACGCACCATTTTATAAAAATATATTGCCTTACACTGGTTCTCATACGGTATGGAATGGTGCAATACCTGATTTCACTGTGCCACAAGCACGTAAATATTTTTTTGATCAGTTAAAAAACAATCAAATTAACTTAGGTGTAAGCGGTTATAAAATTGATGAAGTAGACGGATTTGACTTTTGGCTTTGGCCTGATGTTGCAACTTTTCCCGGGGGTGTTGCTGCGGAGCAAATGAGGCAAACCTATGGTGTTTTGTTACAACGTTACAGCACCGAAGTTTTTCACCAGCAAAACAAAAGAACATACGGATTGGTGAGAGCATCCAATGCCGGTGCTGTTTCTTTTCCTTATGTTATTTACAATGATTATTACAAGCATGAAGATTTTATTACGGCATTAATCAACAGCGGCTTTTCTGGTGTGTTGTGGACGCCTGAAGCAAGGGCCTCTGATAGCAGCGAAGAATGGCTGCGGCGTATGCAGACCGTAGTGTTTTCGCCCATGGCAATGATAAATGCCTGGGCAAGCGGCACTAAGCCCTGGTCGTATCAAGATGTTGCG
>JAYTTM010000919.1:0-1103 GCA_043745055.1 Chitinophagaceae bacterium
AATCCATCAATGCAACATAATTGGTTAGCCTTGCCATTTTAAAATCGTACTGGCTTTGCAGCGGCATATCAACAACTACAATCCACCCGCCTTCATCCATCAGCTGTTCATTCCATTCTTCGTAATAGCTATCATCACTGCTGTGAAAGTTTAAGACATTTTCTGCGATCAAAATAAATTTAGTAATTCCATCTTTAAACATTTTATCTGTAATATCTCTTCTCAACGTCATTATATCATTTTCGATAGCGTCATTCCATTCGCCAATTAATTCAATAATGGCAAATTCCTGTTCATAATCTACATACAATATCTTCATATACAATGTACGGCTTCCAAATTCATCCCACTGTGGATGTATGTAGTAATTATAGACTGTTTGTGAAAATTCAAATTCACTGTAAGTGCGGCCGTAAAAGGGAGAACGCTCATCCTCCTCTGCAACGTAAAGGTGGCGCCAGTTGTAATATGGTTCAATATCCTGCATGTAACAAAGGTTTCAAAAAGCAATTAAATTGCTATTAAAATAATCAAAATTAAATATTGTAAATGAAACTACTTCTGTAATATTTAACAAGAAATTTTTTGTGGGTGGCTTTATTTCTATCGCTCAATTACCCTTATCATTTTGGTTTAAAATAGCTAATGAAAAAAAAATATCAATTACAACCTTACTATCATTTAATAAAAACCTGAATTATACAAAAAAAAGCCCCACTAAGTGGAGCTCTTTTAATTTTAAACCCATATAAATATTTATTGAACAATAATTTTTTCAGAAAAAGCTAACTGCTTATTTGCATTCAGCACCTTTAATAAGTAAGTTCCCTTTGCAGTTTTAGATAAAAGGTTACAACTTTCAACCTGGTTACCTTTAGCGATGGTAACAATTTTTGAGGTAATTGTTCTACCAGCCAAATCGGTAAAAACCATGTTGTATCTGCCGGGTTTTTGTCCTTCAAAAAACACATTAAACTGATTGCCTGTAACAGGGTTGGGAAAAACCTTAGCATCACCTGCAATATCAAAAGAAGGCAATGTGAATTTTGTTAAATCAAATTTATTAGTAGCGTCAGCCTCTTTTTGCAACAGGAAATTACCAT
>JAYTTM010000920.1:0-1102 GCA_043745055.1 Chitinophagaceae bacterium
AGCAGTTTGGACCAGTGCTACCTGCCTGCTATATCACATGTGCATATCCTTGAAAATGCGGCTCACATGGGTATGTATGAACAAACTGAAAAAGCTAATATGGCTTTGATCAATTTTTTATCGGAAGTTTAACTTCTGGTAAAATCTTTATCAGCACTCATATAAAGTAAGGTTTTATATCGAAAAAACGGCGAACAACATTGCTTTTAGTTATCTTTACTTAGGTTAGTCGGTACCTTTATAACAATGAAGAAATTTCTATTTACGATATTATTTTCCCTCTCACTAATTACTACATTTGCTGCACACATAAAAGGCGGTTTTTTTACTTATAAATATTTGGGTCCTGGTATTACAAATCCAAGCTTATTAAGATATAAGATTACATTAACTGTATACATGGTTTGCAACCCAAATTCAGGCCAGTTAACAGACTCCATTTATTTAACTATTTTCAATGGAAACGGAACCGTTCAAATAGCTAACCCATCAGTAAGGAAAAGTCCAGAATACAATCTTGGTAAAATCGCCGATGACCCATGTATTACCGGCGATCAGTCCGGCTGCTATTATACCATTGTTAATTACCCACTGGATAATTATGAACTGCCTGAAACTGCAGATGGCTACATCATCAGTTATCAACGCTGTTGCAGAATTGCTAATATGGATAACGTGCAGAGTTCCGGGCAGGTAGGTAATACTTATACTATAAAAATTCCCGGAACTACTTCTCCTGTACCAAATGCCAATCATAATAGCAGTCCAAATTTTGCAATCAATGATACGGCAGTGGTATGTGGGGGTAGTTTTTTTAGTTTCCCCCTACAAGCTGTAGATCCAGATGGCGATTCGTTAACCTATTCCTTATGTGCAGCTTTTGAAGGTGGTTCCGTATCCGATCCTGCCCCTTCCCCAGCCGCTTCTCCGCCCTATAATACAGTAAGCTATGATGGAGCATACTCGGGTAGTCAGCCAATGGGTAATAATGTAACTATTGATTTAAAAACAGGTTTATTAAGCGGCGTGTCTCCCTTCATAGCTTTCTCTGGCGAATATGTAATAACCGTTTGTGTTGCTGAATATAGAAAAGGGGTATTTT
>JAYTTM010000921.1:0-1101 GCA_043745055.1 Chitinophagaceae bacterium
CAAAACTTGCTCCCATACCTGCCCGTGTACCTACATTTTTAATAGTATTATACCTAATTCTGGCGAATGCACCAATGCCTCCTTCATTCTCAACATCAATGGCGTTGTTATAGCTGTTATTTACAGTACATTTTTGCACTGTTGGGTAATCTGCGTTTGTCACATACACCCCATTTAGTCCTGAATAATTAATATCACAATTAGTGATAGTGACTTTTGAAGAACGGGATGTGAGGGAGCCAATATTAATTGCATTTATATTTGCACCCTCAAACGCAATATTGTTAACAGTAATATTACTAAAACCAGCTGTATTTAAAAGCATATCAATAGTACTTACTTTAATTGTACTAGAAGCAGGGTTATTACTTCCAAAATACATCTGCAGGTATTTAGTAGAAGTATTATAAAACCACTCACCTAACTGATCAAGACACCTAATATCTTTTTGAATAAAATATCCATATCCATTAGAAGTAGTGGGATAAGCAGAAGAATTGGGTTGATAGGTAATGGTTTGTCCAGAATGACTTGTGATTGGCCAATGCTCAATAACATGCTTTAATTTTCTTACAACTACTTCTGCTCCGGTCCAATTGGGCAATGCGGTAAGTTGATTATCTGTTATAGATGTACTTGTGCTTGTTTCAAAATTTAAATACCCTCCATTAACCGCATCAATATTCGGAGTCCTTCCTATATTCTGTGGCTGGTTATCCAAGGTAACCATGTTTACGTTGTTACTACTACCAGCGGTTGTAGCCTGATAAACACCATTACCAACTGCTGCCCAGGAGGAAAGCGTAGAAAAACCTGAAATAACTGGTTTATTACCAGAATCATACGCATCGATAGCAATAGGTATTGTACTTGAACCAGATCTGGTAACTACAATACCTCCATAAAAAACATCCCCCCTTTTTAAAAGAACACTATCACCTGCAACCAAAGTGCTAAAGATTGAATTTAGTTTACTGATTGATTTCCAGGGAGTAGCCTGGCTTCGAGCTTGCGTGCTTGTATAGCTATCATTTCCCAATGAACTGGAGAAATAATAGGTAGTGGCATTTGATGTAAAAGCAAATACCAATAAAACCGCTA
>JAYTTM010000922.1:0-4105 GCA_043745055.1 Chitinophagaceae bacterium
GCTTAATAGTTTTTAATCCATGGCTGATATTGCTGCTTTTTATTGCTGTGCTGCCAACCTTTTTGGGAGAATCTTATTTTAATAACCGCACCTATTCACTCAGTCGCCGGCAAACGCCGGAACGCAGGGAACTGGATTATATCCGCTTTATCGGCGCCAGTGATGAAACTGCTAAGGAGGTAAAAATATTTGATCTTTCCGGATTTTTAATTGACCGTTTCCGGCAACTATCCGGTAAGTTTTATAAGGATAACAAACTGATATCAGTTAAACGCTCCATTTGGGGAACAGCACTTTCTTTATTGGGAACGGCCGCCTATTACGGCGCATATGTCTTTATTATTTCAAAAGCTTTATCAGGTAAGTTATCTATCGGTGATCTTATTTTTATGGCGGGTTCTTTCCGCCAATTAAGGGCATTGATGGAGGGTATTCTTTCCCGTTTTACTGCTGTATCGCAAGGCGCTATTTACCTGAAAGATTTCTTTGACTTTTTTAAAATTCAGCCTGCAATTAAGTTGTCACCCAATGCAAGGCCTTTTCCAAATCCAATAAAACTGGGATTTGTTTTTGAGGATGTAGGATTTAAATATGCTCATTCAGAAAAATGGGCCAACAGGCATCTCAATTTCACTCTGCATGCCGGTGAAAAGCTGGCGTTGGTAGGAGAGAATGGTGCCGGTAAAACAACCCTTGTAAAATTATTAGCCAGACTGTATGATCCAACTGAAGGACGTATTTTGTTAGATGGGTATGATTTAAAAGAATACGACCTGGCGGCATTGCGAAAGCAGGTGGGCATTATATTTCAGGATTATCTCCGCTACCAGATGACGGTTGCCCAAAACATTGCAGTTGGCAATATTGCACAGCAGCAAAACAGGGAGTTGATTGTGGATGCAGCCAAACAAAGTATGGCAGATATACTGGTGCAACGATTGCCCGATAAATATGACCAGGCATTGGGTAAACGATTTAACAAGGGAGTTGAATTATCGGGCGGCGAATGGCAAAAAATTGCTTTGGCAAGAGCCTATATGAAAGATGCTCAATTATTTATTTTGGATGAACCCACAGCTGCACTGGATGCCAGGGCGGAGTATGAAGTTTTTCAGCGCTTTGCTGATTTAACCAAAGGTAAAACGGCTGTGCTAATCTCTCACCGTTTTTCTACCGTTCGCATGGCCAACCGAATATTAGTGTTGGATAAAGGCATGTTGCTGGAAGAAGGTAGCCATGAGGAATTGCTGACTAAAAACGGGCGCTATGCTGAGTTGTTTAATTTGCAGGCAAAGGGATATCAATAACTGATATTGATACCAGGTAATTTTAAGATTCAGTCTGAAAATTATAACCATTAGCCCCCAAAAAAAAATTATTATGCAGTAGATATTTTTAACGGTTTATGACCATGGTTAGGTTAAGTACGCATCAGTTCCAATAGGCTTCAGGTTATTTTTAAAGAGAAGATATCATTCCATAGAACTAAGGAAAAGCAATAAATGCAAGAACCAAAAAGCCGGTTTAAATCGACTCCCTGGTTCTGATTAAATATTGCAGTTTTTTTAAAAAATTATCCTTGATAAAAACATTATTCATTCGTTTTTTCCACTCGGCTTACTATGCCTGCCTTTCTTAATAAATTTCTGTTTTCTCTATGGTGCATCAGTTTAAAAACTAGTGCATAAATTACCGGAAGTATCAGTAAAGTAAGAATGGTGGAGGTAACCAATCCTCCAATTACCACTACAGCCAATGGCTTCTGCGTTTCGCTACCAATGCCTGTTGAAATGGCTGCTGGCATCAATCCAATCATCGCCATCAAAGCCGTCATTACAACAGGGCGTACCCTTGAAATTACGCCTTCTCTTATAGCTTCATCCAGGTGCATTTTGGCATCCAGGTTTTTTCTGAAAACAGAAATCAATATTACTCCGTTTTGAATACAAACACCAAACAACGCTATAAAACCAATGCCGGCGCTGATGCTGAAATTGATGCCGGTAATATGCAACGCCAAAATACCGCCAATCAATGCAAATGGAACATTCAAAATGGTAAGCGTAGCATCTTTTACATTGCCGAATGTTATGAACAGAATTAAAAAAATTACCAACAGGCATATAGGTACAACCCTGGCCAGTGTGGCCGAAGCTCGCTGCTGATTTTCAAACTCACCGTTCCAGGTTATTTTGTAACCTTCCGGGAGAGTAAAGGCAGCCGCCACTTTCTTTTGTGCTTCATCTACCGTGCCGCCAAGGTCTCTTCCCCTCACAGAAAATTTGACTGTAATATACCGGCTGTTATTATCCCGGTATATAAATGCCGGTCCTGTAAGCGTTTTGATAGCTGCAATTTCTTTAAGTGGAATTTTTTGACCGCCTGTGGTGGTCAGCATCAGGTTTTCAATCTGCTCCTGGGTTTTTCTAAAGTCTTGCTGATACCGGATGCGGATGTCAAATTTGCGCTCGCCTTCATATAATTGTGTAGCCGCTTTTCCACCTATAGCCATTTCAATAGTGGCATTAGCATCGCCGGTAGTTACGCCATAAAGCGCCATCTTCTGCTGGTTTAATTCTATGCGGAATTCAGGCTGACCAAGGTTCCGGATTACTCCAAGGTCCTCCACACCCTCAATACCCTTAATAATTTTCATCACTTTGCTGGCGCTGCTGTCCAGCACGTTAAAGTCGGGACCAAATATTTTTACGGCCAGTGCAGCTGGAACACCGGCCACGGCCTCAGCCACATTGTCCCGGATAGGTTGCGAATAGTTAAACACAATTCCCGGATACTGGCTTAACTGTTTGTCCATTTCGTTCGTCAATTCGTCCACAGTTCTTTGTTTTTTCCATTCCTTACCAGGATACAAATCCACTGCAATTTGCACATTAAAAAAACCTTTGGGGTCTGTGCCATCATTGGTACGCCCCACCTGCGTAATTGTATGCCTAACTTCAGGAAAATTTGAAATTACCTGATTCAGTTTTTCTGAAATGCTGTCGGCCTCGTTCAGCGATACGCTTCGTGGCAACTCAGCCGTAACCCACAGGGCGCCTTCGTTTAGCTGCGGAAGAAACTCGCTGCCCAAAAACTTAAAGGATGCAAAGCTCAGCGCCATAAATATCAATGCAACCATCACACTCAGCTTCTGATATTTATATACATACCCCAGCATTTTGCCCACACCTTTTTCAAAAAAAATCACTACAGGGTTATGTTTTTCCTTTACATTTTTGCGGAGCAACACACTGGACAGTGCAGGTACAAGCGTGAGCGTAAAAATGAGCGCACCAATGAGCGCAAAGCCGAGCGTATAAGCCAGCGGCGAAAACATTTTTCCTTCTACTTTTTGAAAAGCGAATATTGGTACCAGGCAGGTGAGAATAATCACTTTGGAAAAGAAAATGGACTTACCCATTTCTACTCCTTTTGTTTTAAAAAGCCCCAGCTTGGCCAGTTTGTTGAATTTTTCCATGCCCACTTCCCTGGCTTTGTGGTCAAGCGCCACAAAAAGCCCTTCTACCATTACCACAGCCCCGTCAATGATAATACCAAAGTCTATGGCACCCATGGAGAGCAGGTTAGCATTCATACCCTTTATACGCATGCAGATGAATGCAAAAAGCAGCGACAGCGGTATGATGATACTCACAGTAATTGTTGTTCGCCAGTCTGCCATAAAAAGCATCACAATCAGCGTTACCAGCACTATACCTTCAATCAGGTTATGTATAACTGTTTCCTGCGCAAAGTCCATGAGCGTAGTTCGATCATAGAACGATACAATCTTTACATCTTTGGGTAGTACATTTTTGTTGAGTTCATCTACTTTGGCATGAACCCTTTCCAACACATCGCTGGGATTCTCGCCTTTCCTCATCACAATGATACCTTCAATCTGGTTGAGTTTTTTATCCCAGGCAACGGTTCCTAACTTCGGCTTGCCAGATTCTATAACAGTAGCTACATTTTTTACCAGCAGTGGTACTCCATCAATTTTTGTTATAATAATGTTGTTGATTTCTGAAATATCATTAAGCACACCAATGCCTCTAACTACAAAAGCCTGTCCATTGCGTTCAATAACATCGCCACCAACATT
>JAYTTM010000923.1:0-1100 GCA_043745055.1 Chitinophagaceae bacterium
GTATGTTGTATATTTGTAAATGTCAAATAAAAAAAGTGGTATAACTTCTAAACGAGGTAGTAAAGATGCTCAGGAAAAAGTACGGTTACTGGTAGTGGACTTTCTTAAAAAGAAGAAAGGCACACAAGGCAAAGCCGCAGAATTGTTTGGTTTGAGTTTGGATGGGGTTCATAAAATATGGAAACGATATAAAGAGAAAGGCTTAAGAAATATATCTTCAAAAAAGCGGGGAGTACACGGTGGAAAAAAAATAAATGGAACACAATCTGCTGAAGTTCGCCGCTTAATTAAAGAGAAAATGCCGGACCAGTTAAAGCTATCTTTTGGTCTTTGGACAAGAGAAGCGGTACAACAATTGATACTCGAAAGATATGGCATTGAGTTATCACGTTGGCAGGTAGGACGTTATTTGAAATCATGGGGGTACACGCCTCAAAAGCCTATCAGTAAAGCATTTGAGCAAGACCCCAAGAGAGTTCAACAGTGGTTGGATACAGAATATCCGATCATTAAAAAGAAAGCTAAAAAACAAGGGGCAGTTATTTATTTTGAAGATGAGGTTGGCATGCGAAGCGACCATCAGGCAGGAAAAAGTTATGCGCCAAAAGGCGAAACTCCGGTTATCAAAAAGACTGGACAACGCTTTTCATTGAACATGGTATCGGCCATTAGTAATAAAGGGCATGTTGAATTTATGATATTGGATGGCACATTTAATGGGGGTGTATTTATTAATTTTTTAACCCAATTAATAAAGTACAAACAGTACAAAATACTTTTAGTGGTAGATGGTCATTCGGCTCATAAAACGAAGTTGGTAAATGCCTGGTTAGGGGAACACAAAGATAGGATAGAATTGTTTTTTCTGCCGCCATATAGTCCCGAACTGAACCCACAGGAATATGTAAACCAAGATTTGAAAACAAATGTAATAGGCAAGAAACGCCCTATCAATAAGGCTCAGATGAAAACTAACGTTGAGGATTTTATGTATAAAAGGAAAAATAATAAAAAGCAAGTGCAAAAATATTTCCATGAAAGCCATATCAGATATGCAGCATAGAGATTTTGTGCAGACTAAATTACTAAACGATTAATAA
>JAYTTM010000924.1:0-4099 GCA_043745055.1 Chitinophagaceae bacterium
ACCCTTCACGAAAAATATTCCAGCATCTTATCTACCAGATTTTCTTTTCCCGGTACTTCGCTGATAATAATTTTATTGTTTGTAAATTTCTTTATTTCATTTGCAGTGATATTACCAATTGCAAACAAAATAGTTGTATCATTTAATTTATTTTTCTGAAAAAAACTTTGTACTGCACTTGGACTAAAAAATAAAATACCGTGGTAATACTGTTCAATTGTATGTGGCAAGTTAATGGTTTGATACACTACAATTTCATTTACATCTATTCCTTGCTGCCGTAATATTGCAGGCAGTTCATCTCGGCGCTGATCGCCGCAAAAGAAAACCACTTCATCGGCAAAGCGGTCTTCTGCAATCAACACAGCCAACGATGCTGCATCACTGGCTGTACCTGCTATTTTTTCTTCACCAAAGTATTCTTTTACCAATCTTCCTGTTGCGGTGCCAATGCAATAAATTGTCCAATCGGGTTGATGCCCATCTAATAAACCAGTTACGGCATCCACTGCATTCATACTGGTAAAAACTACAATGGCTGTTTGAAAAGACAACAACTCAATTTCCTGCTGAACCTCTACAGACAAAATACTTTCAGTTTCTATAAACGGAGAAACGTTGATTCCTATACCTGCCGTTCCTGCTAAGTTTATCAGGGATTCAGGCAGTGGCCGGGTACATAATATTTGAATGTTATTTTGTTGCATTGCGGATACCTTTCACAATTTCATTGACACCTTTTTTTAATATTTCGTGGGCTGCGTTTATTCCAAGGTCTCCGGCTTGAAAGCCGGAGCTAGTCAAGCCTGAGCTATTCAATCCGGAGCTATTCAATCCGGAGCTATTCAAACCTAAGTTAGTCAAACCGGCATGAGTCATTTCAACTTCTACTTTTTCTTTTCCATCCACCGATAAAATATTCCCTTTAAAAATGATGCTATCATTTTTTACCTGTGCCAATGCACTAATGGGTGTGGAGCATCCTCCTAATAATATTCTTAAAAAATCTCTTTCAATTTTTGTACATAAAGCCGTATGGCTATGATTGAAATGCTGACAGGCATCTAAACAAAAATCATCCGCATCTCTACAGACTACCATGATGGCGCCTTGTGCCGGTGCTGGTAGCATCCAATCCAGCTCAATACTGTTTTGTGGTCGCAACCCAATACGCTCTAAACCTGCCGCAGCAAAGATGGCACCCTGCCAGTTGCTCTCTGATACTTTACGCAAACGGGTATTTACATTACCTCTAAGGTTTTCAATTAGGTGATGCGGATAGCGGTTTAACCATTGTGCTTTGCGGCGGATGCTGCTGGTGGCTATGGTGAATGGTGAATGGTCAATGGTCAATGGTGAATGGTGAAACGTGAATAGGCGCTCAAAATTATCCGGGTCTTTATTGACGATTGACCATTCACCATTGACCTTTGCAGTACTTTCATTAAAAACAAAAAGATCTTTATAAGACGCTCTTTCTAAAACAGCCGACTGCACAATTCCTTTGGGTAACTGTGTGGGTACATCTTTCATTGAGTGTACAGCAATATCTATTTTATCGGTTAGTAAAGCAATGTCGAGGCTTCGGGTAAAAATGCCTTGTACCCCCATCTCATACAAGGGTGTATGCAAATCAATATCGCCTTCACTTTTTATGTAAACTAACTCTGACTGGAAATTATTTTCTGCAAGTAGTTGCTGCACTTGGGTTGCCTGCCATACTGCCAATTGACTCTCCCGTGTTCCTATTCGTATCACTTTACCCATCTGGCTTTAGTTTGTGCCTATAGCAATGTATTCGTTAATGGCTTCTATGTAATAACAGCCATGCTGGTTTTGAGTACGTAATTTTAATGCAGTACCATTAATTACTTTTTGAATCTGGTCATCAGTATTCGGCATCATTAAAGAGCTGGAAAAACAACTAATAAACATTTCGCAGGATTGCATAGCGTACAGTTTTGTTTTGATGGCTTTTAGCACCGGTACATTTCTACGCATTTGATGCCATTCTAAAAACTCATTGATATACTTTTTAATTATGGCATTTGCTTTTGGAACTTCTGCTTTTCTGTTTTCGAGAGTTGCGTCTTTTATTTTTGATAACTCATCTACATTAACTAACTTAATGTAAGACAAAGCCTGAACAGACTTTTCAACGTTATAAGGAACTGATAAATCAATAATTATTTTGTTTCCAAAGCCTTCTACCTGCTGCCTGAAAATAACAGGCTCAGTTGCATTAGTGGCCACCAGGATAATATCAGCTTGCTGCACCTGTTGTGGCAAGTATTCAGTAGCGGCATATTGCAAACCCAGCTCTACGGCCAGTTCTGCAGCTTTGGATTCGGTCCGGTTAATGAGCGTAATATTTTTTGTATCCAGATAATCAACCAGATTTTTGCAAACGTTACGGCCAATTTTACCTGTACCAATCAGTAATATTTTTTTTGATGCAATATCCTTCACCTGTTCTTTAATGTATTGAATAGCTGCAAATGCAACTGATACAGTGCCGCCGCTTAAGGCAGTAGTTGTTTTAATTTCTTTTGATGCCTGCAATACTGAATTGTACAATCTTTCCAGATATACACCAATAAAACCATGCACTTTAGAAAACTTTACTGCCAGTTTAATCTGTCCTACAATTTCATAATCGCCTAAAATCTGTGAGTCTAATCCTGCTGCCACGTTAAAAAAATGATGTATTGCAGATTCTCCCTTTTTAATGTAAGACATCTGGTTGAAAGTATCCAATGTACCTTCTGTTTGTGAACACAGCAATTGACAAAGACTGGAGGCTTTTTCGGAGAACCCGTAAATTTCGGTGCGGTTACAGGTTGATAATACAAAAAATTCATGAATACCAAACTGTGGGGCTAATTCAATTAATTTAGCATATTGGTTAGTGTTGATTGCAAATTGACCACGAAGATCGGCGTCGGTTTTTCTATAATTGATCCCTGCTATAAAAAAAGTTCCTATATCTATGTGTCGGTTTGCGGGCATTTAATTATTAGATGTTTAGTGATGCAAAAATAACTTCGCAATCTTTTGTAAACTAATTTCTCTGTCATGCCCTTGTCATTTTACAAGATGATAAATATCACCAGCTATCCTGACAAAAATCACCATTACATATATGTACCTGTTGATAGAAGAAATGATTGCATTCTAATTATAATTAAACTCTTATAATTTTAAGCAGCATATCATTCAGGAAAGCTTATTCACATTAATACATTTATTCAGATATTTCAAGCATCCTCTGCTTAAACCAACTAACAAAACAACACTAACCTATTTACTTACTAAGAAAAATATTTACAACACTTATTATTTACATTTTCCAATTAGGTTAAAACATTTATTTAAATCTTTACTGAACTTTTAGGAGGCGCAACGGTTAAATTTGCAAACAATAATTTTATATGGCTACAAAAAGAGGAATTGTATTGATGAACCTTGGTTCTCCTGATTCAACTTCAGTAAAAGATGTAAGGCGCTACCTGGCTGAGTTTTTAATGGATGGTAAAGTGATAGATGTGCCTTACCTGCTGCGCCTGTTATTGGTAAGAGGGATCATTGTTCCTTTTAGAGCACCAAAATCGGCAGAGGCGTACAGCACCATCTGGACTAAGGAAGGCTCGCCGTTGGTAGTACTCACCAAACAATTACAGGAACAGTTGCAGCAACATATTGATGAACCTGTTGAAATAGCCATGCGATATGGCAACCCCACTCCTGCCGAAGCATTTGAAAAACTGATGCAACGCCAACCAGATCTGGAAGAAGTGCTGGCCATTCCTTTATATCCCCACTATGCAATGGCCAGTTATGAAACTGCGGTAGATTTTGCAAAGGAAATTCATACAAAAAACAAGTATACCTTCAAACTCAGTTTTATAAAACCATTTTTTGATGAAGCGGATTATATAAAAGCAATGGCTGAAAACATAAGGCCATACCTGCAGAAAGAATATGACCATATACTTTTTAGTTACCACGGTATACCAGCCAGGCATTTAAAAAAAACTGACCCTACCGGTTGCCACTGTATGAAAGTGGAAAATTGTTGCGAAGTAAAATCCGAAGCACA
>JAYTTM010000925.1:0-1098 GCA_043745055.1 Chitinophagaceae bacterium
TCCCATCGTATACGGTGCTTTAGGCACAACTGCAGCCATCTATCTTTACAATATTAATACCTATAGATCACTCAGGCAGGCATACATTTATATTACAGATAAGGATACTTCAAACAATGTATTAATAGACCGAAGGTTTAGTAACCTGTCTCCAACAGCCATACGATCTTACAGAGATAGCTTTAGACAAAATATTGATTATGCGGTGCTTTTTTTTCTGTTATTCTGGGGCCTCAATGTGGTAGATGCAGCTGTTGATGCCCACTTAAAAGCATTTGATGTAAATGATAATTTAAGTTTGCAAATAAAGCCTGGCCATAGTTCAATGGCCAATACAAATGGTATTAGCCTGGTTTTAAATATTGGTAAAAGAAATGTTGCAAAATAAGGTGAGCTATATTCCAATAATATCTCAGTTTTACTTTGTCTTTAAATAATAATAAATCAACACAATGAATATTGCATTAATTGGATATGGTAAAATGGGTAAAACAATTGAAGCCATTGCTGTAGAAAGAGGCCATACCGTAGGCCTAAAAATCGATATCAGCAACCTTGATCAATTTACCGCAGCCAACCTGCAGCAATGCAATGTAGCGATAGAGTTTACCGGTCCGGAAACTGCTGCTGAAAATATTACCCGTTGCCTTGATGCAGGCGTGCCCGTAGTTTGTGGCAGTACAGGTTGGCTGCACCAGTTAGAGGCCATAACACATCATTGCACCGAGGTGGATGGGGCACTTTTATACGCCAGTAATTTCAGTATTGGCGTTAATCTTTTTTTTGAGTTGAACCAGCATCTTGCCAGGTTAATGAGCAATTATCCTGCCTACGATGTGAGTATAGAAGAAATACACCATACACAAAAAAAAGATGCGCCCAGCGGCACGGCAATCAGTATTGCAGATCAGCTATTGGCAATCAATTCACAAAAGAAAAAATGGGTAAACCAGTTAGTAGCAACTTCGGAAGAGCTTTCTATTATTAGTAAAAGAATAGACCCTGCTGCAGGTACCCATAGTGTAAAATATAGTTCACTGGTTGATGATATTGAAATCATCCACACAGCGCATAACAGGCAGGGCTTTGCAACAGGTG
>JAYTTM010000926.1:0-1098 GCA_043745055.1 Chitinophagaceae bacterium
CCAAGGCTGAAAAACAAATTTTAATACAACTGGCACCAAATAAATAAATTGTACAAATGCCCGGATTTGCGCCTGCGGCGGCATGGCAGTTAACGAAAAGGGCTTTGCGATGTTGGGGGATTTGAAAAACGTCAAGCCCGGAACAGCTGCTGATTGAAAAATAAATGTACAAGATAACAACCAAAAGCCCATCGATGTTTGTTCTGCCCGTACAACTGCTGCCATGTTGCTAATGATGAAGGTTACAACGTCAAGCCCCAATATTGCAAAACCCCATGTTGGCTGAAGCCTTTGTCTGTCTATAATCTTGCTCTTTCTAATAACTCAGCATTTCTAATTTTTTCTTTTTCAATTAGAAGTCTTGGGTTGTCTGTAACAGCTTGTTTTAATTCCTTAATTTTTGGCTCAAGGTCTTTAACCATATTTATTAAGTCGATTACTTCTTGACTTTTTACAGTTTCACGACCGTGTGCTACTTGATTTCTAACATTTCTAAAATCAAGTAATTTTTTTCTCATCTGTTCGTCAAGTTGTACGTTGTATTCATTTGAAATTCTCATAAAACTGTCTGGATTAAAAAATCTGAAAAGAGATAGTCTCAATTCTTTTTCATCGTCGATTGCGGAATTCATGACAACTTCACGAATACTATTCATTTGTCCCTCAAAATAAGCATATAAAGATAATAACGCTCCAACAGGATGAATTTTCGTTAACTTATTTAACTTGTCAAGTTCTGTCAAATTTGTCACTGAACGAAGGTTAAATATTGTCAAGTCATCTTCATTCAAGAAGTCTTGTAATACAATTTCAATGTCAAGATTATAGTTTTCTTGCAGGAATTCTTTAAAAAATGAGTAAGTTGCTTCCATATAAAATATGGTAGTTAATTCATTAGGAAAGCCATACCTATGCTGCAGAGCATTTCTTTCGTCAATAAGTAATTCAAGTTTGTTTAGGTGTGGTATTTTTATTCCCTTGTCTTTCGATAGAGTTTCTATTGCACCTGTAATCGTAATTGTCTCTTTTGGATTTTTATAGATTGAAAGTCCTAAGTCTAACATTAAATCTTTGAAGATTAGCTCAACTGCATTTGCT
>JAYTTM010000927.1:0-4095 GCA_043745055.1 Chitinophagaceae bacterium
TGGCAGGATTTTTATGGAAAATGCCCACTGCAATCATTAACAGCTATCCAAATAAAATTGTCAATATTCACCCAGCTTTGTTGCCAAAATATGGAGGAAAAGGTATGTACGGACAGCTTGTGCATAAAGCTGTTATTCAGGCAAAAGATGCCCTTTCGGGTATAACTATACATTTTGTAGATGAATTGTATGACCATGGTAATATTATTTTTCAGGCTACCTGCCCCATTGATGAACATGAGACTGCTGAAAGTCTTGCCCAAAAAATTCACCAACTGGAGCACAAGCATTACCCGGTGGTGATTGAAGAGGTACTGCAAAAACTGAAATAGAAGTTAAAATATCCACCCTGCCTTATGTAATACTGATTGTTGCCTAATATTGCCAACGCTAACGCTAATTTATTGACACATCTCTATAAAATATTTATTGCAACAGTTTTTGTTTCCTTGTTTGGCTCTACAGCAAATGGGCAGTTAACCATTAGTGGAACGGTATATGATGTTACTAAAACTATTCCTGTAAAAGAGGTTAATATAAAAGCAAGCAATGGCAATTCAACTATTTCAGACTCCAACGGTCGTTATAGTATTATTACAGCCAAAAATGACTCGTTAACTTTTTCTTACCTGGGTAAACCAACCGCTAAGTTTGCGGTTAACCAGATAGCTGATGCTGCCAACTTCGATATTTCGCTACACATAAAGATTTCAGAAAAATTTAAAACACTTAGGGAAGTTCGGATATATTCCAAAAATTTTCAACAGGATTCAATTGCCAACAGGGAACAATATGCCAAACTGTTTAATTACCAGAAGCCGGGCATCAGGCCAACCACGGATGGCTATACCGGAGCAGCAGGTTTGGATCTGGATGAATTGATTAATGTTTTCAGGTTTAAAAGAAACAAACAAATGAGAAGAATGCAGGAACGACTACAGGAACAGGAGCAGGAAAATTATATTAACTACCGCTTTAATAAAACAACTGTAAAAAGAATAACGAGGCTGAATGGTAAAGATCTGGAGCTATTTATGAAACAATACCGACCCGATTTTGAATTTACTGAAAACAGCAGCATGGTAAACTTTTACCAGTATATACTAAACGCAAGTTATCAATTTAAAAGAGAGCGGCTCATTCTTGAAAAAACTACAGATAGTTTGCTTTTGAAATAATGCAAAAAAAGTAAATGGCTATCTGTAATTTGGTATAAAGAGGCGTAGCCTCGGACAATTTTGTAACAATGGGTTTCAACCCATTGATGAAATGAAGTAAAAGATAGTATATTGAGAACCGTAGGTTCGGGGCATATAAAAAGAGCCGCAACAAATAATTAAACCATGTAATTATACTAATATACACAACTACATGTGCCGAGCCTACGGCTCTCGGCCAGTAGATTTTTTAAACACAACGGGTTAAAACCCGTTGTTACAAAACAAAAACGAGCCTAAGGCTCTACAGTGTTCTTTTAATGAAGTTGTAAGAAATTGCGGATAGTCATTAAAAGTATTAACGTTCTTATAAATAAATTTTCTGTTCAATTACAATTCCGGCTGATGCACCATTTCAACGTCAAGCCCTGTATAATCCTTTGCAAAGCCAATAATATTAGCATAGGCAGCAAAATCCTCCTTAGGGTGTGTGGTGGTTAAAACAAAGCAGGGCATGCCTGCATTGTACGCCGATTCTACCCCCTTTGGAGTATCTTCAAAAACAATACAATCTATGGGTTTAACACCTAATTGTTCAGCACACTGTAAAAAAGTTTCAGGGTGTGGTTTACTGATGAAAACATCATCGGCACTTACCACTACCGGAAAATATTTATGTAGTTGAAGATTGGTTAAAACAAAATCAATATTAAATGGAATTGCTGCCGAACCAATGGCCATTTTAATGCAGGCAGTTTTAGATTGATCCAAAAATTGTTGTAAGCCATCCATCAGCTTAAGTTGGGGAAGATAGGCTTGCTGGTAACGCCGTTCCTTTTCTACTGACAATTCTTTAATCTTCTCCTGGCTAAAATGATTTTCGCCAAAAATGCGGATTAATAATTCGTCATTTTTTCCATACATCTGTACTTTTACTTCATCCCAGCTAAGGCCGGCACCAAGGTCGTTGTTCAAAATATCAAACCAGGCTTCTGCATGGTAATGCATATCATCAATTACAGTTCCATTTAAATCAAATAAAAATGCTGTTGCTTTAATTTTCATCTAAGCTTATTTCTTAAAATTAAAATACTATTTCGCAATTTTCATCTTTTCTGCATGTGCTAAAAAAACTTTAAGTACAATAGGTTGAAAAGTGAATATTAACCAATCACTTTTCACAAGTCACAACCTTTATTTGTTTACTGATAATTTGTACATTGTTACAGTGTGGTATTTTTGGCCAGGTTTAAGCAGGGTAGAAGGAAATGTTGGTTGATTGGGTGAATCAGGAAAATGCTGTGTTTCCAAACATAAACCGGTGTGTTGGTTGATAGGCTTGCCGGCGCTGGTTTTGATGCTGCCATCTAAGAAATTGCCTGAGTAAAATTGCAACCCTGGTTCGGTAGTAAACACTTCCAATACACGGCCGGTTTTATCTTCGGATAAAGATGCAATAAGCGATAAACCTGCATCTTTTTTATTCAACACAAAATTGTGATCATAGCCTCCTTTTACGGTATCGATCCTAAGACCTATCTTCTCAACTTTTGTAAAATCAAAGGGGGTACCTTTTACAGATTTTATTTGGCCTGTAGGAATTAAACCACTATCAACAGGGGTATAATTATCTGCATCCACCTGTAATTTATGATCGAGTATGGTATTGCTAACATCGCCGGTTAAATTAAAATAGGCATGATTGGTAAGATTGATTACAGTCGCTTTATCTGTTTCAGCATCATACTCAATTTTTAATTCATTATCGTCCGTTAAAGTGTATCGAACTTTTACTTGCAGATTTCCCGGATAACCTTCTTCTCCATCCTTACTTAAATAACTTAACAACAATACCGGGGTAGAATCATTTTCAACTGCAGCATCCCATACTACTTTATCAAAGCCTTTGTTGCCGCCGTGCAGGTGGTTGGCACCGTTGTTGGTTGCCAATGTATATGTGGTGGTATCAATAGTAAATTTTCCTCTGGCAATCCGGTTACCATAGCGGCCAATTAATGCACCAAAATAAGGTGGCTTAGCCAGGTAGCCACTCAGGCTATCGAAGCCCAATAAAATAGACGATGCTGTGTCATTTTTATCCTTTGAAATCCACGATGTAAGTGTACCGCCATAATTGGATATTTTTACTTCGGTTCCTCTTGCATTTACAAGTGTGTACAAAAAAACCTCTTTACCATCGGCATTGCCCCAGGCTGCTTTTATAATACCTTTTTTTGTTTCCATTTTTCCTGTTGTTTGGTTGTTACACGATGATAGCAGCATAGCAAAAAATATCCCTGTGCAGATGCTTAGTTGTGTGCGTATTTTCATTTTAAAAAATTATTAAAAAATTACAAAATTAAGAACCAAATATAATACAGACAACAACGATACATGCTACTCTATTCATACACAACTCCCCCCTGCACTAATAGATCTTCCATTATTTTACTGATCAATAACGTTAATTGATGTGGTATCTTTTCACTTTCCAACAAGCCCTTCTCAAGGCAATTCATCACTTCCATTATTTCATATTCAAAGCCATTACTCAAATGCGGCATTGAAAATTTTTGCACTGTATCATCTGCTAAATAAACAGCAAAATCAGTAGCCTTAAACCAGGGATTTTGAATTTTTATCCTGCCTTTTGTACCTATAATTTCTGCCTCAATAGCAGTATTAAAATGAATACTGGATAACAGGTGAGCCGTTTCGCCATCCGGATATTGTAAAACAACATTCATGTATTCATCCACATCAGTTACTGATAATTTATACACAGCTTTCACCAATGATGGTTCACCCAGCAGCAAGGTTGCAAAGAACAGTGGATAAATTCCCACATCCATCATGGAGCCACCGCCTAATGATTTATTGTATAGCCTGCCTTCCAGATCTACAGGTGCATTAAACCCAAAATCGGCTGATACATATT
>JAYTTM010000928.1:0-1095 GCA_043745055.1 Chitinophagaceae bacterium
GCCGGGCAGTACAGTTTTATTTTTTAGATCGATTAAATTATCTCCATTACCGGGTGTTGCATAACCATCTTTTACTTCTATTATTTTATTACCTTCAATAATAATGGTTTTAGCAGACAGGGGCACATTACCAATGGCATCTATTAATTTTCCGCAATGGATATAAGTTTTTTGCCCAAAAATATTTACAGATGACAGCAGCATTACAACAATGAAAAGCTTTTTCATTTTTAAATAATTGATTTGAAAAATAGGTGGAAAGCTACAATAAATAACGTTGTTAATATGGTTGCTTAATTTATTTATTATGACTAAAAAAAGGAATACCGAATCACCCTCTAACTACGACAATTTAGAAACCAAAACTGTAATGGAGCTGATAACAGCAATTAACGCAGAGGATTATAGTATAGCACAAATAATAAAAGAATCGTTAAACCAAATAGAAAAACTGATTTTGGCTGCTTTGCAAAAAATGAAAACTGGCGGCAGGTTGTTTTATATTGGTGCCGGTACCAGTGGCAGGCTGGGCATTTTAGATGCGTCGGAAATACCCCCTACCTATGGTGTTAGTTATGATATGGTTATCGGGTTAATTGCAGGCGGAGATATTGCCATAAGAAAAGCTGTGGAGTATGCAGAAGATGACACCCTTCAAGCCTGGAAAGATTTAGCCGAATATTCCATCTCTACAAAAGATTTTTTAATTGGTATTGCCGCCTCCGGCGAAACACCTTATGTATTGGGTGGGTTACATGCTGCAAAGGAAAAAGGAATTAGCACCGGCTGTATTGTATGCAATGCCAACAGCAGTATAGCAAAGGCAGCCGATTACCCTATTGAATTAATAACAGGGCCTGAATTTGTAACAGGTAGTACAAGAATGAAAGCCGGCACTGCACAAAAAATGGCACTCAACATGATCTCAACTTCGTTAATGATTCAACTGGGAAAAGTAAAAGGAAATAAGATGATTGAAATGCAATTATCCAATAACAAGCTATGGAAAAGAGCCGGTGATATTTTATCCCAGGAACTCCAAATTAGCCAGGAGGCTGCACAGATATTGATTCAAAAACATAAGAGTATTAAAAA
>JAYTTM010000929.1:0-4085 GCA_043745055.1 Chitinophagaceae bacterium
GCACAGCCACAGTTACAACCGGCGATGGTGTTGGTGCTTTAGGTGGTAGTATTATATATTTTAAGTTGTATTTTGTAATTGAATTATACAGATTTTTTCGCTGCACAGATGGCGCTTGAATTTTAGCAATGGCAGTTGTTGGCTTTTTAACGACAGGTACTAATGCGATATTTGCTTTTGAAATGGCAGGCATCACCAAATCAGGCTCTGGTATTGAAGGGGCTGGTTTTACTACTTCGATTTTTATTGGTATAGCAGGTGCTGCAGTAATAGCTGTGGCCAAAGTTTTGTTCGGTTGGGTATAAGATAATTTACTGACTAGCTTTAAAGTATCTAATCTTTTATACAGTGCAGTTGATTTAAAATCTATTTTTCTTTTAAGTGTTACTGTGCCGGTTGCAGATAAATAATGCCTGGTACGATTGGTACTCCAGGTGCCGGTCATTACCATTTCTGTATCAGAAATAATCAAAGAAAGTAGCATGGTTTTTTTTACCTGCTTGGGTGGATTGATACTGAAATGATGTTCCAGAAAACCTTCGTCTTCAATACTAACCTCTTTTCCTTTTAGTTTGATGGAGATATCCTGAATACCGGGTTCTTCAATGCCACCTTGTTTACCATCTTTAAAAAATACTACCCTGGAATAGCCTGTGTATTTGCCTTTATCTTCACTTACAGATATTTCGTAAGGCAGGTGAAGCTTTAAGGAATCAACATACATTTCTCCCTTCCACATACCAGTAATATCCTGTGCTGACAGCTTGCCTGAAAAAAATATTATACCAATAAATATTTTATAAATGAACCGGTTTTTCATGAGTCAAGATATTGGTGATGGATACTGCATGTACATCCTTGCAGGGTATGGTATGCAATAAGGTTTTTATTGCTTCCCTGTTGTGCAATCCTTTTAAGTACCATTTATCATAGTATGTGAGCAAAATGCGAAAACATTCTTTGTGATTGTTTTCCAGCAAATGATTGATGGCGTTTTTTGTCTCCAATCCGCCCAGTCTTTTTTGAATACGCATTACAGCGTTTACCAATTTTTCTTTTTCAAAACGGCCATATTCAATGGTAAGATAGTCCAGTCTTTTTTCAAAAGGGATATCTACAAAACATACGGGGCTGCTTCGCATATTTTCCCAGAATTGCATCGGTATTTGTAAATTACCGATACGCTGACTTTCATCTTCAATCCAGATGGTTGAGTGGTTAATAGCAGTTGGATTACTGTTGTCTGCTAGCACTTGCTCGCCAGCCATTTGGTTATGAATAACCGCCAAGGCTTCTGCCAGCATGTTTTCAAACATTTCCTGCGACGGCTGTGGATTTTCTCCCAATGCACCAAAGGCAGATCCTTTATGATTGGCCAACCCTTCAAGATCTATAACAGCATTACCTGTTTGCTGCAACTGTTGAATAATCAATGTTTTTCCGCTGCCGGTGTAGCCGCCTACAATGGTTAATGGATACTTTTTTTCAAATTGATTTCTTACCCATTTTCTGTATGCCTTGTAGCCACCAATGAGGGTGTAAACTTTAAACCCATACAAATCTAACAACCATGCTATGCCTGCACTTCGCATTCCGCCACGCCAGCAATGAACTAAAACACTGCCCCTATCCCCTAAAGGGGGGTTTGATACATTTTTTTTCTTTTTTTCTTTATTGATTTGTACTATGAGGTTTTCAACTTCTTCAACAACCTTGCGCATTTTTAAACCAAAATAATCGAGGCCAATTTTTATTGCTTGTTCTCTGCTTTCTTGTTTATAAGCAGTGCCTACTACTTTTCTTTCTTCATCTGTAAATAATGGAATGCTGTATGCACCTGGTATATGAGCATGAAGGTATTCGCCCGGGCTGCGTACATCCAGTACAGGATAGTTTTTAGCCATTACTATAAATTGTTCTATACTTATTTTTTGAACTGCCATTGCTTTAAACCAACGTTTTTTTTAAAGTTAATTGATTAGTGCTTTGCTAATAAAGATTTGGCGCATATTACTGTGTTAACACTTGTAGTATAAACTTTACTAACACTTAAAATCAATATTTAGCACCTTTATAATTACACTATCAAAATACGGTTAACATATTATAGCATGCAGAATAAATGTATGCCGTACAAGTGAGTGACACAACGATGTTGCCATGAAAACCTAAAGCCTGCACCAAAAATATTTTTTTAAATTAAATCATTTATTTATACCTATTTAAATTGCAACGCAAGTTGTTAAAAAGAAAAAGCCGCTGAAAAAAATCAACGGCCTTCAAATATTTTCATCATTAGCGCATTTGCCTTATCCGTTCATACTCGTTAAAAACTCAATATTATCTCTGGTGCCTTTCATGTTTTTCAATAAAGTATTTAATGCTTCTTCCGGATTCATATCAGCCATGTGCTTACGCAATACCCACATACGCTGAAAGGTTTCTTTATCCAGCAATAAATCATCTCTGCGGGTGCTGGAAGCAACTATATCGATAGCTGGATAAATACGGCGGTTGCTCAGCCTTCTGTCAAGCTGCAGCTCCATGTTACCGGTACCTTTAAATTCTTCAAAAATAACTTCATCCATTTTACTACCCGTATCTACGAGGGCTGTTGCAATAATGGTGAGTGAACCCCCAAATTCTATTTTACGTGCTGCACCAAAAAATTGTTTGGGTTTTTGCATGGCGTTGGCTTCCACACCACCGCTCAATACTTTACCACTTGATGGTGCCACTGTATTGTGAGCCCTTGCAAGCCTTGTAATGCTATCCAGTAATATCACCACATCATGACCGCACTCTACCAGGCGTTTTGCTTTTTGCAAGGCAATGGTGCTCACTTTTACATGCTTTTCTGCCGGTTCATCAAAAGTGCTGGCAATTACTTCTGCCTTTACACTTCTTTCCATATCTGTTACCTCTTCCGGTCTTTCATCTACCAGTACAATCATCAGGTAGCATTCCGGATGATTTTCTGCAATGGCGTTGGCCAATTCTTTCAGCAACATTGTTTTACCCGTTTTTGGCTGGGCTACAATTAATCCACGCTGGCCTTTACCAATAGGCGTAAACAAATCCATTATCCTTGTGCTATAGTTATTGGATTGTGTGGTAAGATTAAGCTTTTCAAAAGGAAACAACGGTGTTAGGTAATCGAATGGAACCCTGTCCCGTACTTCATCCGGACTTTTACCATTAATGGTTTCCACTTTCAACAAAGCAAAATATTTTTCTCCTTCTTTTGGCGGACGAACAGATCCGTACACGGTATCACCGGTTTTTAAACCAAACAATTTTATTTGTGAAGGAGAAACGTAAATATCATCGGGAGAAGAAAGATAGTTGTAATCGCTGCTGCGTAAAAAGCCATATCCGTCGGGCATCATTTCCAAAACACCTTCGCCTAAAATAACGCCATCAAACTCAATATTAAAAACCTGGTTATCTCTTCGTTGCTGGTATTGCTTGGCAGGATATTGCGGCGTGTTTGTTTCCTGATTTTGCAGTTCAGGTTGTTGCTGCTGTATGTCATCTTCTTCCTGCAATAAAGATGCAATGGCGGCAGGAATAGTACTTTGTTCATTGGTTATAGGTTGCAAATCTTCCTCATCGTCCTCATTTTCAGGCTCCGGCTTTCTGTGAACCGGCTTTTTTTTCTCTGCAATAATTTCAACCCTTTTATTTGGTTTATGTTCTGGCTTTACTTCTGCCTTTACTTCTGCCTTTATTTCTGCCTTTATTTCTGCCCTGGGTTCTGCCTTCTGCCTTTCCTTAGCTTGTTGCTCAGGTGCTTCGATAGGTTTTATAATACGCTTTCGTTTAGGCTTTTCCCCAGCGGCAGCAGCTATTTCGGCAGCGCCTGCCGATTGTTTTTCTATAATTGTATTAACCAAGTCCTGCTTTTCTAATTTCTTAAAATTGGGTATAGCAAGCTGCTCAGCAATATCGTGCAGCTCAGGAACGAGCATATCGTTCAGTTGTAAGATGTCGTACATAAAGTCAATGAAAATGAATTTTTCAAAAAAAAATCGGCTTGTTAAACTTGAAAATAAGTCCTAATTGAATCGGATGAGAATTTTAAA
>JAYTTM010000930.1:0-1094 GCA_043745055.1 Chitinophagaceae bacterium
AACAAAAGGTTTTGTGCAATTGGGGCACGACGTTGCAGCAATCGTCAGCAGTGCATATCCAAGCTTTGGTTCCGGCGGACGGAATACTCTTGGTCATTAGTTCTTAACATCAATTTTTAATTATTAATTTAGCTTCAGTTCCGGGCTGACAGTTGGTCAATTCCCCAACTGACACAAAGCCTCGATCGTTGCCTGCTATGGGTGGACACATCTTTGAAATTCAATCACCCAGACAAAAGGATTATCATACCAGCTTTTTACTGTGTTTATTTCAAACCACAAAGTCATAAAACTGTCTTTAGCATTCCTAACAAGGCTATGGCTATTTTTTAAGTAATTAGTATAAAATGTGTGTTGAAATGTTTCGCTGTTTTTTTTATCAACTTGTACACCTTCGTTTAAGGCATCTGTTTCGCTTATATCGTTTAGTCTTTCAATTCTAATATCTGTAATTTTTAAAAACAAACGGCAGGCTTTGAACGGCATAAAGATTGATGGTTTCCAAAAATCAGTTTCACATTTGCCGTCAGCACGGAAAATATAATTTGATTGACCAAGTGCAATATTTTCTTTAAAGTTTTCCTTAAATGTTTCTCTTACCCAAAGCACGTCGCCAATTTTGCCATAAGGAAAATAATCTTTATTCCATTTGATAATTGTTTCTAATTTCCAACTATTATCAGGTACAAAAGGCTTACAACCTTTTACTTTTAATATTCTTCGTGTTTGAGTTTTTCGACCTTCTAAAATTGCTTGCACCATTGGTGTAGAAAAAAGAATAGGGCGAAGTGTCCTCGATTCCACAGCAGGCAACATTGGGGTTGCAGCAAGTGGGGCGGACGGAATAACCATCGGCTTTTGGTTCTCTATTGTGCTTTTGTTCGGGCTTGACATTATTAATTTAGCTTTTAATTGTTATCTTCAAATTCAGTTTTTCAATTGGGCTTTTGTACCGGGCGGACAATCATAAATTCCCCACCTGCTGCAAGCCCTGTTCGTTAGCGGCAAGCTGTTTTCAGACACTCACTGTGAAAATCTTCATTAAAAATAAAAGTTGCTTAGTTCAATATTTTCAGCCTCGCTTTTGCATTTTT
>JAYTTM010000931.1:0-1094 GCA_043745055.1 Chitinophagaceae bacterium
TGAATAGTCCTGAAATAAGTTGACACAAAAGTTGACTTATACAATGAGAACAAATGACAAAGATTTTAGCAAAAGGACTCAAAAAGATTACAGTTTAGCATTCAAAATGCAAGTAGTCGATGAGATTGAAAAAGGGCTGTTGACGTATAAACAGTCCCAAAAGAAGTATGCATACAAGGCAGGAGTACAGTTTTGGTTTGGTTGCGTAAACATGGTAAATTAGATTGGCAAAGTAAATTACCTATGAAAAAGAAAGCACCTCCTAAAACGTATATTTCACAATTAGAGGCAAAGATAAAACGCTTGGAAGCCGAGAAAGAGATATTAAATACTGCTATAGATATAGCCGATGATGTATTAAAAACAGACATCAGAAAAAAGTATTTACCCTTGTTGTCAGGCAATACAAGACAACAAGGGTCAAACGAGCCACCAGTTGTATAGCGAGTACTTTAGGTTACACAAGACAATATTATTATAAAGCATGTAAAGATGAACAGCGCAAAGAGGATGCAAAGAAACAAATCATAGGCATGGTACAATCACACAGAAAGCTGTTATGTAGAATAGGCACCAGAAAATTACATCATTTATTACAAAATGAATTGCAAAGCAAAGCATTAAAATGTGGAAGGGATAAATTGTTTCATTATCTGCGACAAGAAGAAATGCTGATAAAGCCACGCAGGCGCTATATTCAAACTACGAACTCTAAACATTGGTTACGAAGATATCCTAACTTAACAAGAGACATAACCATAAGTGAACCGGAGCAATTATGGGTAAGTGATATTACTTACCTGAAAACAGAAGAAGGTAACTGTTATGTCAATATGGTTACAGATGCTTTTAGCCGTAAGATTGTAGGTTATGCTATAGCAGACAATATGGAAACATCCAGTATGATACAAGCCTATCGGATGGCATTAAACACAAAACAATACAAAGATATTCAAACCATACACCACTCAGACAGAGGATTACAATATTGCAGTAAAGAATATGTAGAACTATCTAAGAGCCACAATTGCCTGATCAGTATGACAGAAAACGGAGATCCTTATGAAAATGCATTAGCAGAAAGAATGAACAGA
>JAYTTM010000932.1:0-4081 GCA_043745055.1 Chitinophagaceae bacterium
CTGGTATTTTCATCCATCAATTGGTATTCACGGATAGTTGCTTGCTTGCTGCTGGTTAATATCCATTTCATACTAATAGTTTAAGAATGGAAAAGTATATGAATTTGGCCAATGATTTATTTAATGTTCAAGCTGGTAACAATTTGTTAATATTGAAATATTTGCTGAATTTGAATCTTACAGCCGCAAAACCCGGTCTTAAAGTATATCCCCCGTTTAGGGTATTGTTTAAATAAAAAAAGTTTTGTCTATTTGTAAATAGATTTAAATACTAACCAATGTTACACTATAGGTTATTCAATGTTTTTTGCCCGTTTTCTTCCGTATTAATTCATCCAACGGGAAATCTAATGGCTGGATTTATCTACTGCTGTTAACCCTTTCAAGAAAGTCTTGAAAGGGTTTTTTAATCCGGTAATTTTGGATAAATTTTGTAAGTGGCAGCCAATGGTTTATTGAAGTATTTATTGGCTAAAATAATAACGGAGACTGTTGGGTGAATATCCCAGCCACTAAATATTTTATCAAAAAAATACTAAACTAATTAGTGTTAATAAAAGAAAGCCTTTATCTTTGTTTTCCATTTTATTTTTACACAGAACAAAAAGGTACAACACCTGTAGATTATCGGGCATAACAATTAAAAAAAAACACCATGAGCAATGTAGAAAAATTGAAGGCGCTGAAATTAACAATGGATAAAATTGACAAGGATTTCGGCAAAGGATCCGTAATGATAATGGGTGAAAAGCCGCATCTGGAGCAGGAAGTAATTTCAACTGGTTCATTGGGGCTTGATGTGGCACTTGGTATCGGTGGATTGCCTAAAGGAAGAGTGGTAGAAATATATGGCCCGGAAAGTAGTGGTAAAACAACCCTTGCAATACATGTAATAGCCGAAGCACAAAAGAAAGGCGGCATGTGCGCTTTTATAGATGCGGAACATGCCTTTGATAGTAATTATGCACAAAAACTAGGTGTTGATATTGACAACCTGTTAATCTCACAACCCGATTATGGGGAGCAGGCGCTAGAAATTGCAGACAGGTTAATTCTATCAGGTGCACTGGATGTGGTGGTGATAGATTCTGTTGCAGCCCTTGTTCCTAAAAGCGAACTGGAAGGTGAAATGGGTGATAGTAAAATGGGATTGCAAGCCAGGTTAATGAGCCAGGCATTGCGAAAGCTTACAGCTACCATTTCAAAAACCAATTGTTGTTGCATTTTCATTAACCAGTTGAGGGAAAAAATTGGGGTAATGTTTGGTAACCCGGAAACAACTACCGGTGGTAATGCATTAAAATTCTATGCTTCGGTTAGGTTAGATATCAGGAGAATGGCACAAATTAAAGATGGCGATTCGGCTATTGGTAACAGGGTAAAAGTGAAAGTTGTAAAAAATAAAGTAGCGCCACCCTTTCGCCAGGCTGAGTTTGATATTATTTATGGAGATGGAATTTCAAAAGTTGGGGAAATTATAGATATGGGGGTTGAACTGGGTATTGTTCAAAAAAGTGGTAGCTGGTTCAGTTATGATACCAACAAATTAGGCCAGGGCCGGGATGCAGTAAAGCAATTGTTTACAGATAACCCTGAAATGGCAAACGAAATTGAAGCTAAAATCAGGGCTAAAATTGCAGAGAATCTTGCTGGGTAAAAATTATATTTTGCGGGGGGTTAGTAAATATCAAAGCCATTCCATTTTGGAGTGGCTTTTTGCTGTTGTAAAATCAACTATGGTGCAAGTTTTGAACGGGTTATACCAAACTGAATTTCATTTAAGGCCAATGTGCCGTTGGCTAAAACTCATGCAGAGCCTTAGGGTGCCGGCTTTGGTAAATACCGACCCCCGTGCCGATTGATTTCGGCATTGGACTAACTTATAAAACCAATTGGTATAATAATAGAAAAGAGGTTGCTAATTTTTAGCAGCCTCTTTTCTATGTAAGTCTTTTTTGTTTTTGACCGATTACTCAATCGGCAATAGATATGCAATTGAATATTGGTAATAAATTAGTTCTATCTGCCGGTATCTACTAATGGAATATCCCTTTTCAGCATATCATTTCTATTGGCAATTTCCCAGGCGGTATAAAAAACCATTTGCACTCTTTTTTTATATAACTCAAAGTTAATTTTATCAATAGTGTCAGTAGGCTTGTGGTAATCTGCTTTTAACATACCATCATAAAAAAACAAAATCGGCACTCCGTTTTTGGCAAAATTATAATGATCGCTGCGATAGTAAATTTGTTCCGGATCGTTGGGGTCATCAAATTTATAATCTAATACCAGTTGGGTGTTTTTATTGTTGGCTCCTTCATTAATACCCTGTAAATCGCTGCTCAGTTTGTTATGGCCAATAACATACACATAATTGAGTGTATCGTCTTTTTGTCTTTCTGTGTCTATTCGCCCTACCATATCTATGTTTAAATCAACACTGGTTTTATCCAAAGGAAAAATAGGATTTTCGCTGTAATACTGACTTCCCCACAAACCTTTCTCTTCTCCACTTACAGTCATAAACACCATCGTTCTTCTTGGGCCTTTACCAGCAGCTTTTGCCTTGGCAAAAGCCTCTGCCATTGCCAAAACTCCACAGGTACCACTGCCATCATCATCTGCACCGTAGTATATTTTACCGTTACGCATGCCGAGATGATCGTAGTGACCGGTTACAAAAACATACTCGTCTTTTTTATCGCTTCCCTCAACTATGCCAATAACATTGCTGGCATTTATTATCTGTTTTTCTTTTTTATATTGAAAGCTAAATGCAGTGGTGATTTTTTCATATTTTCCAGCATCAAAAGTTTCGCCCGCTTTGGCATTTTTTACCAAACTATCTACCTGCCAGTTTGGAAAAAACTTATTGGCAGCTTCGTGACTAATTACAATGTAGTTAGCTTTTTTATCTTCCCCATTGGCTGGATAATACACTGATGAATTATTATTGCTTGCTATTTTACCATTAGGAACGGCTACTGCCGGATTGATGATAATGGCAGCAATAGCACCTTTTTTTGCAGCTAACAGCATTTTTGCTGAAATGCCCGGATAAGTATATTTTGAATACTTTGTTGTTCCGCTCAATAAAAATTTTCCATTCAATTTTGGTTCGCCCAGCAACAGTACTACAACTTTTCCTGCAACATCCAGATTTTTATAATCATCATACTTTTCTTCGCTGATGCCATATCCAACGAAAATAAATTGCTTGCCTTCAATTAATTTAGAAGTATTATTTACAACTGATGTAATGTAGTCCGTACCTAATTTCAATTCAGTATCCCCAATTTTTGCATGGCTTTCTGTTAATACCATAGAGTCCTGATTAAGCGGATACAATTGCTGGTAGCTGCCATTGAAATTAACAGGGGCTTTTAAGCCAATTGCTTTAAACTGGGCTTCAATATAAACAGCAGCTTTTCGCTGTCCGGCGGTTCCGGTTTCTCTGCCCTCCATTTCATCACTAGCAATAATGGTTAAATGTTTTTTTAATAAATCGGTAGTAATAGGAGCTGCAAATTTTGCAGCATCGCCCAATTGAGCAAAGCTTGTGTGAATTGAACTACACACAAAGGCAAACAATAAAGTTCTCTTTATTGTACAATAGTTTAAAAGCATAAATAGCGTATAATATTTGTGTAATAAAAATGAATAGCTAAAGCAACGGATAAAGCCATCTATATAAAAATCAACATGCAATTTTATTCACCCTGTTGGCATGTCTGCCAGCTTCAAAAGTTGTGTTCATAAAAATATCGAGCATTTTTTCGGCATCCCCATCCCTTACAAACCGGGCTGGTATGCAAATTATGTTTGCATCGTTGTGCTTACGGGCCAGTTCTGCCAGTTCTTCTCCCCAGCAAATTGCAGCCCGAACTCCCTGGTGTTTGTTGGCTGTAATAGCTACCCCGTTTGCACTTCCGCAGAGTAAAACACCAAATGCGGCTTCGCCTTTTTCTACAGCGATAGAAACAGGGTGTGCAAAATCAGCATAGTCAACAGCATCTTTACTATAAGTGCCAAAATCTTTAAATTGAACGCCTTCACCTTCTAAAAAAGAAATCAAATC
>JAYTTM010000933.1:0-1093 GCA_043745055.1 Chitinophagaceae bacterium
GAAATAAAAAATCCATAAGCACCAAAACTGAGTAACAGCAACAGGAAATAAAATTCCTTCGTCATTTTTTCAACATTCCACGAAACCAGTACACCGGCAATTACAACAAAAGCAGTTAATAAAATCATAGCAACCGAAATGCCATCTACACCAATATGAAAACTAATATTCCAGGACGGAAACCAATTGTATTGTTGTTGAAAAAATAGTTGTGCTGTGTTGCCTGCTGCTACTTCGTTTCTATAAATAACCAGTAAAGCAAGTGCTAAAATTAATTGGACGGAAGCGCCTGCCAATGCCAGCCATTTTACATGTTGCTTCTTGGGTATCAATAGCACAGCAAGGCTAGTAAGCAAGGGAACTAATAAGAGTAATAAAAGGTTCATTTATAAATTAAAATTTCACGTGTCAAATATTTAAAATCATTTTTTTGAGCCGGGCTAACAAGCTTTGTGTGTCTTCATTGGCAAATATGATTTTATTATTCATTCTTTTTAGTAAAAAGAATGAATAATCACTCTTGTACATAATATCATTATTGAGATTGTCCACATTATCGACCTCACCACCCTTCCTCCTCTCCAAAAGAGAGGAGGAAGTACTTCAGATCTTTAATAAACATTTTCTTCTACCACATCAACATTTAAATTAAAATCAACTGCTGCAATTCAGCATAAATCATCTAACATCTTACCCTTGCCTTTCTCCTTACCTTTGGGGAGACCGGGTGAGGCCGCTTTACTTCCACCCATAAATAAACAACACCGCCAAACCTATAACCGCTGCCAAAAAGTAAATTGCATATTGCTGCACTTTACCCGATTGCATGCTCTTTATTTTTTCAGCAATTATTTGAGTGCCACTACCAGTAGCATTCACCAATCCATCTACAACATTTTTATCAAACCAAGCTGCGGGCCTCGCAATTAAATTGAACAATACTTTTTTGGTAATGAAAATATATAGCTCATCAATATAAAATTTATGATAAGCAGCTTTGTACAATCCACTCAATGAAGCAGCAATTTTATCCGCCATTGGATTTTGTTTTTTGTACAGCGCCATAGCAAATAAAATTCCACTCAACCCCAGT
>JAYTTM010000934.1:0-1091 GCA_043745055.1 Chitinophagaceae bacterium
GTTCGTTAATGATTCATCCTACAGTGTTGCCGGTGCATCTTTGGAAGGGCTTGAAAAACTGGAACCAACCAAAGCATACGAACTGGCAAAGAAATTTAGCAGTGATGCAAAAGCTGATTTAGGTAGTGTAGTTAATAAACTAATTATCAATAAAGGAACAGAAGCCGATTTTGATTTCATTGCTAAAAACTACAAAGAAACTCCGCCTAGCCAGGAAAAAATTGCATCAACCACTGATTTTTGCACCTACCTGCAAAAACTAAATGACAATGCTAAAATTAAAAAAGGAATTGATTACATCATGATATTCAGAAATCAAATTCCTGAAGAGTATAGAACTTTTACAGACCCATCATTTAAAGCTGCCTTTGATAAGCTAAGTAAAGCAAAAGGTGCTGAGATTGCTGAATATATAAACAGCGTTTTTAAATAATTAAATCATCACAAGCTATCATTAGCGCCCCGATTTTTTCGGGGCTTTTTTATGGCAACCTAATTATTTGAATATCGTAGCAAGATAAATAGCATTCTTTTTGTCAACAGGGTTTTCTATAACAATAATTTATTGAGAAAAATATTTCAGCAATAATTTAAGTGCCTATTTGGGGTGAAGGAACGTATGATTTAAGATATAAGAATGATCAAAATAATTAAGCGTTTTTATGGTAGCTTTTTTTCAGACTTAAAATTGCTATTTAAACTTACAGTGATCTTTAATAGGGAATTGACCATCCAAAATAATCATAAAATTGAGTTGTGTGAAAAGTATTCATTGCATAAAAAAAGGAAACAACTGTTTCCTTTTTAAAAATGTACAAATTGTAAAAACTAAAACCGTGGACAAGGAATACCTCTTACTTCTGCAGGGCGCTTGATATAAATAATGGAAAACTCCGAACCACCTCTACTGGCTGTTGCTGCTTTAAGAGCTGATGTATTAATATCGTAGCTGGCACCGATTCTGAGTCCGTTAATTTCAATACCCACATAGGGAATGATAGCATCACTTACTCTCAGCCACGAACCAAAATAAACGCTGGTAGGATTTGTTTCATCTCCGTTTAATAGAGCTGATAAAGCACCGCCTACAA
>JAYTTM010000935.1:0-1091 GCA_043745055.1 Chitinophagaceae bacterium
AGGTGGCATAAAATCTGATAAAAATCAACCAATCCAAATCCGTAAAAACTTCAACGAAACAGCTTTCTTTTTCCCGGATTTAACAACAGATGCTTCAGGCAATGTATCCTTTAGTTTCACCATGCCCGAGGCATTAACACAATGGAAACTGATGACACTGGCTCATACAAAAAATGTATCCAGCGGCTACCTCGAAAAAACTTTGGTAACGCAAAAACCCCTGATGGTACAGCCCAATGCGCCAAGGTTTATGAGAGAAGGTGACCGCATGGAATTTAGTGCCAAAGTAATTAACCTTAGCGATAGTGAACTAACCGGCACCGCCACCCTGGAACTATTGGATGCAGCTACCAACAAGCCCATTGATGGTTGGTTTAAAAATATCTTTCCCAACCAATATTTTACGGTTGCAGCAGGGCAAAGTGCAGCTATCAAATTCCCGATAGAAATCCCTTTCAAATTCAACAGCGCCCTTACCTATCGAATTATTGCAAAGTCATCAAATAATTCCCCTTTAGGGGATGGGGGTTTCTCTGATGGCGAAGAAATGTCGTTCCCCATTTTAACCAATCGCATGCTGGTGACAGAAAGCATGCCCATCAACCTACGCAATACCAATACAAAGAATTTTAAGTTTGAAAAATTATTAAAAAGCGGCGCCAGTGAAACCATAGTAAACCATGCACTCACAGTGGAATACAGCAGTAACCCGGCATGGTATGCCGTGCAGGCACTACCCTATTTAATGGAGTTTCCTTATGAGTGTGCGGAGCAAATATTCAACCAGTATTATGCCAATACATTGGCTTCCTATATTTCCTATTCAACTCCCAAAATAAAAGCGGTATTTGAAAAATGGAAAAATACCGATACAGCGGCTCTACTGTCTAATTTCAGCAAGAATGAAGAATTAAAAAGCTTGCTGTTACTGGAAACGCCCTGGGTACTGGAAGCTCAAAACGAAACCCAGCAAAAGAAAAACATTGCCTTGTTATTCGACATGGTTCGCATGGGCAAAGAACAAACCAAAGCATTTGATCAACTAAAAGAAATGCAAAGCAGCAATGGTGGTTTTGTATGGTTTAAGGGTG
>JAYTTM010000936.1:0-4072 GCA_043745055.1 Chitinophagaceae bacterium
TATCATTTATTAATAACTACATTAATTATATTTAGTTTTTACTGTAAAAATAAATCGTATAAAAATGTCAAATCACTATTACAATGCGGAAGACCTAAACAAGTTTGGCGATGTTGGTAAATACCAAAAAGAATTAGCCGATAAATTTTTTGACTGGTATGGCGAAGTATTTAAAGACAGTGCGCTTACCGCTAAAGAAAAGTCTTTAATTGCACTTGCTGTGGCCCATGCCGTGCAATGTCCTTACTGCATTGATGCTTACAGCAGCGATGCTTATGAAAAAGGGTGGAGCGAAAGCCAACTGATGGAAGCCGTGCATGTAGCAGCAGCCATTAAAGGCGGAGCCGCATTGGTGCATGGCGTACAAATGATGAATAAGGTAAAAGAGATTGCGATGTAAATCCTCTCCGCCTTCTAAAGGTGGAACTGAAAAGAGAGTAAATATTATCAAAGTTTTTTGGACCAAACTTTAGTAATGCTATTTAGCTTCATTGGCAACAGGTGTTTGTTATTATTCTTTTTGATAAAAGGAATAATAACCACTCTTGTACAGGATATCTGTATTTAACTTTTACCGACAATATTAAAATTAACGATTTGGTATTTTAGTAAATGAAGGCCGGCTGTGGCCTTGATTTTTTTTGTTACTTCTTTGCATCAATCTGTCCCGAAAAAATCGGGAGGAAAAAAAGTAAATTGTGTCTAACTAAATACCTAATCCTATAAAATAGATAGTGTACTAAAAATTAATTTTTAACTAATAGTTTAAGTTCAACTTTAGGGAACAAGGGAAATATGAAATCGTTAAAAGCACAACATAGCCCGTTAGCAGATGCACAAGAGCAAATCGAAATATTGGAGCATGGCGCAAATCATGATGACGCTTTCAGGTTAATTCCCTTCCAGCAAAAACTGGAAGGTATTGGTTTGTATCCCTTGAAACCAGCCGCTTTGGAAATTTTTCAAATCAATGTTGGTAAGATGTGCAACCAGGTATGCAGGCATTGCCATGTGGATGCCGGGCCAGACAGAAAAGAAATAATGACCAGAGAAACCATGCAGCAATGTTTGGATGTACTGAAAATAAACCCTTCCTTCAAAACCGTTGATCTCACCGGAGGGGCACCAGAAATGAATCCGGATTTTCGCTGGTTTATCGAAGAAATAAAAAAGGTCAGTCCATCCATAAACATCATTGTGCGGTGTAACCTTACTATCATCCGCTCCAACAAAAAGTATTACGACCTGCCCGATTTTTTTAAGCAACACAATATTGAGGTTGTTTCATCTTTACCATTTTATACAAAGGACAGAACAGACCGTCAGCGGGGTGATGGCGTATTTGATGATTCTGTGAAAGCATTGCAAATGTTAAACGCTGTGGGATATGGTGTAGCAGAAAGTGGCTTAACACTCAATCTTGTTTACAATCCGGCAGGGGCTTTTTTGCCGCCTTCACAAACATCACTGGAAAAGGAGTTTAAAGAATCTTTGCAAAAAGATTTTGGAATAGTATTTAATAGTTTATTTGCCATTACTAATTTGCCCATCAGCCGCTATTTGGACTATTTATTGCAGTCTGGTAATTACGAAAAATACATGGAGAAATTAATTACCGCATTTAACCCGGCAGCCGCTGCAAATGTAATGTGCCGCAATACTATTTCTGTTGGATGGGATGGCTTTATCTATGATTGTGATTTTAACCAGATGTTGGAATTAAAAGTAGATTGCAGCGGCAGACATATTGCTCAATTTAACCTGCAGCAATTGGCAAACCGATCAATTGTAGTAAACCAGCATTGCTACGGATGTACAGCAGGTGCTGGCAGCAGTTGTGGAGGTGCCGTTACAGCTTAAGTATGCAACCAGCCTTAATTATATTTGTTCGTAACCCAGTATTGGGGAAAGTGAAAACAAGAATTGCTGCTACCATTGGTGATGAAAATGCATTGGCAGTTTACAAACATCTGTTGCAACATACAAAAGATATTACAGGGGGCTTGCCAGTAACAAAATTTGTTTTTTATGCCGATGGAGTAACAGCAAATGACTTTTGGAATGGCTATGAAAAATGTTTACAATGCGGTATTGATTTAGGCGAACGCATGCGCAATGCATTTGAATGGGTGCTTGAAAAAGGGTATGATAAAATCATCATTATTGGAAGTGATTGTTTTGAGTTGGATGAAAAAATAATCTCAGTTGCTTTTTTAAAATTAGATGAATACGACATTGTGATTGGCCCGGCAACCGATGGCGGCTATTATTTATTGGGGATGCAATCGCCTTTTAAAAATATGTTTGAAAATATTACCTGGAGCAGTGGCAGCGTATTTAATGAAACCGAAAAACAAATTGAACAGCAGAAATTATCGCTTTTTTTATTGCCATTATTAAACGATGTGGATGAAGAAAAGGATATAACTTTTACCTGGTAAAAATCGAAAATATGGAACTTACTTATTTAGAAACAACAAAGAATGTTTACAAAGCAGCAGCACAAAAACCCGATGTAGGTTTGTGTTGTACCACCACGCCTGTATGGCAACTGCCCGGGTTGGATATGCCTGTAATTATGCAGCAAATGAATTACGGTTGCGGCAGTACCGTTAACCCAAGAGACCTGGTTAACAATCCGAAAATTTTATACGTGGGTGTAGGTGGCGGAATGGAGTTATTGCAATTTGCTTATTTCAGCCGTCAAATAGGCGGTGTAACCGGAGTGGATGTGGTGGATGAAATGCTGCAGGCAAGTAAAAATAATTTTATAGAAGCGGAGAATTTAAATCCCTGGTTCAAAAGTGAATTTGTTGAATTGCTCAAAGGCAATGCATTGCATCTGCCAATTGATGATAACAGTATTGATGTTGCTGCACAAAACTGTCTGTTTAATATTTTTAAACAAGAAGAACTTAAGCTGGCCTTAAAAGAAATGTATCGGGTGCTAAAACCCCGTGGCAGATTGGTATTGAGTGATCCTACTTGTGAAACAGCAATGCCGGTAACATTACAAAATGACGAACAATTAAGAGCCTTGTGTTTAAGTGGTGCTTTGCCTTTAAACGACTACATCCGTATGATTACAGATATAGGTTTTGGAACAATTGAAATAAGGGCTAAACGTCCTTATCGAATGCTGGATCCTGTTCATTATGATACAGATAAACTTATTTACATTGAGAGCGTAGAGGTTTGCGCCATTAAAGATCCCATGCCCTTAGACGGACCATGTATATTTACTGGTAAAACAGCTATTTATTATGGCAGCGAAGAAAGTTTTGATGATGAAAAAGGTCATGTACTTTTACCTAATCAGCCGATGGCTGTATGTGATAAAACTGCAGGGAATTTAAAAGACCTTAACAGAAGCGATATCTTTATTTCACCCAGCACCTGGTTTTACGACGGTGGTGGCTGTTGTTGATTATTAAATAACATCTACCAAAGCAACCTTTATAAGTTATGATACAAATAATTTTCAACAAAATAGGAACGCCAATATTGGCACTAATTGGTTTGTTGCTATTTATGCTGGAAACAAAATTTCAGTTAAGGAAAAGAATTCAGAAAAGATTCTCAAGAATAGTGATCAATGTATTTGTATCAATTCCTGCATTCGTATTATTAAGATTTGCTTTTTTACCAATCATAGTTTGGCTTGCGTTTAAAAACCAGGACTGGCACTTTGGGTTAAATTATTTTTATAGTTCGCCTTTATGGGCTATGTCAATTATTGCTTTTTTAATATTGGATTATGGAAACTATCTATGGCATATTCTAAATCACAAGATCCCTTTTTTATGGCGCTTTCACTTAGTACATCATACAGATATTGATATGGATATTTCCACCGCTTTCCGTTTTCATTTTGGAGAATTGATTGGCTCAGTTTTTTTTCGGGGGGGTGTTACTTTACTCAGCGGCGCATCGCCAGTACTAGTTTTAGTTTATGAAATTATTTTTGAAGCCGCCACCCAATTCCACCACAGCAATTGGAAATTGCCATTGGCTTTTGAACAAATCTTGAATAAGCTAATTGTTACACCAAGAATGCATGGCCTTCATCACT
>JAYTTM010000937.1:0-4072 GCA_043745055.1 Chitinophagaceae bacterium
AACGACCCCGGAATGGGTGTAATACGGCATGCAGATGCAGGGTATGCGTTGGCAAAGGAGACTGCTAAAGAACATGGGTTGGATTTGGAAAGCAGGTTGTAGCGTTTTGGTACCGGCAGGATTATAAATGGTAGATAAAGGAAGAGACCTATGTTTGGTTTCTTCATTTCTTATCAACAAGGGCGATTACTCATTCAGCAGGTAAGTAAAGCCTACAATCATTGTCAAATAAATTTCATCCTGTTGCCAGATTATTTAATAAGTATATCCTATTTTATATTAAAGGAAACAACTATTTTTGGTTATCAACTAACTGAACCAGCAATACCCGGAATGAAAAGGATTATCATTTTTTTACTTTTAATTTTTCTGCAGCTTTTTGCTTTTAGCCAAAAGGAATGGAGTAACTGGTATTCAAATGGCAAAGAGTTGCTGACTTTTAAAAATGGTGTTGCAGAAAGAGTAACCAACTTTATTACTTCCATTCCTCCGGTACCTCCTTATGAAAATTATTATCATTTTTCATATTGGGGCAATGGCGGAATTTCTTATTCAGATCCTGTTACAGGTGATATGAAATTTATCATTTCCAGTCGGCTTGGATATGGTAAAAACTACAAGGATTTCCCAAATGATACATTTATTCGTTCTTGTCCTGACCAAAAATCTTATCACATTATCCCCTTTCAAAATGACAGCAATAAATTTTATGTTTTGCAATTTCAAAGTGCTGCGGCAGATTTGCTTGCACAGGAATCAGGGTTGCAGGTTCGATGTCCAAATGCAGTAGGGCTTGCGTATTCCATTGTTGATTTAAGTAAAAACGGTGGGCTGGGAGATTTTGTTATAACCAATATGCCCATTACAGGTGGACTTACCGAACAGATAACATTGGTAAGGCATAGAAATGGAAAAGATGTATGGATTATTGTTCATCCCTATGGAACTGCCCAATACCAGGCCATACTTGCAACAGATGCTGGTTTTCAGCCACCCGTAGTGAGTAATATTGGAGCAACAGTTACAGGAGGCTTTATTGGGTCGCTTGGCAACATAACTGCCTCCCATGATGGAAAGTTGCTGGCCGGCTTCAGGAGCATTGCCGGAACAGGCGGTAGTGGTGATATTGAATTATTTGATTTTAATAATGCAAGCGGGCTGTTGAGCAATTACCGCACACTCCCATTACAGAATTACATTTCCAAACTCCAATTTTCCCCGGATAATTCCAAATTATATTCGATTGGTGCTTACAAAGAATATGGTAGTGGTGCAATTACTCAATGGGATTTTAATCAACCCGATGTTGCAGCCTCTATAACAACAGTGGAGTTTATTAGAAATTCAAATATGTATGACATGCAATTGGCACCTGATGGTAAAATTTATGTTTCCTCTTTCAACGAATACGTAGATGATGTCTATCGAAGTTACCTTATCGCAATTCAATGCCCCAACCTGCCGCAATATGCATGTAATGTAAATATAAGGGCAATAGAAATTGATGCACCTGCTTTTCCTGATCTTGTAAATGATTTTATTAATGTGCCAAGAGTGCCAACTGTTCCTAAGTTTAGCATTGGAAATGATACCTCCATTTGCTTTGGTTCACTCACTTTAACAGCACCGCAGGGCTGGCAGAGTTACCGGTGGAATACCGGGGAAACAAGCCGAAGTATTACGGTAAAAAAAGCTGGGCAGTATTATGTACTTACGGGCAGTACAGGCTTTTCCTGTCCTACCGGATATGGGTATATTAACGTTGCAGATAAAGCCATAAAATTGGATCTTGGACGAGATACAGTACTTTGCGCCAATACTACCTTCCCATTGCATTTGCCAGATAGCTATACCAATATTTTGTGGGCAAATGGCAGTACTGTTAGAGATTCGCTTATTAAAGTTGATGGCAATATCATCATCAGTGCGAATGACCTTAATGGCTGTTACACCAATGATACAGTGAATATTTATTATAAATATTATCCAAGAGCCGCATTTGGCAATGACACTGTTTTATGCAACAATGAGGTACTAAAACTTCAGCTTTATCCGGTTAAAGGTTTTGGTCAAATAGCTGATTATACATGGCAAAATAATACCAAGGAAGATACTTTTACTGTAAGGCAGCCCGGTACCTATTGGGCAACTGTAATTTATGATGGATGTACTGTATCCGATACCATTAAGGTGAGTTACGTAAATGGTGAAAATGTAGGTATTGGAAATGATACAACACTTTGCGCCGGAGACAGCTTGCTGTTAAGTTCATCTATAGCCAATGCAAAATATCTTTGGAATACGGGAGATACAACACAAAATATTTATGTAAAAAACTCAGGAGAATATAATCTAAGAGTTACCAATGGCGCATGTACTTTAATAGATACCATCAAGGTTACCTTTACTGCAAAAGCAAATTTTTCTCTCGGAACAGATACAGCTATTTGCCAGAATCAGTTGCTCTCCCTTGCGCCCAATACTGGTGATGGATTTTATTTATGGCAAGATGGATCTGTACTCAATAATTATAAAGTTACATCAGCAGGTATTTATTGGTTAAAACTTACTCAAAATGGCTGTTCAGTTGCAGACAGCATTACTGTAACTTTTAAGAATTTACCGCCCTTAAATCTTGGAAAAGATACGGGCATTTGTACCAATACCAACCTAAGGCTAAATGCTTTTAATGCTGCTATTGAAAGTTATACCTGGCAAGATCAATCAACATTATCCTATTACAACGCCAGTGTTGCCGGAAGCTATGCTGTTTTAGTAACAGGTATAAATGGCTGCCAAAACAGGGATACTGTTTTAATAACTACGGTTCCACTTCCTGCATTTAATTTGGGTAATGATACCCTTCTTTGTAATGGGAAATCGCTAACACTTAGTTTTAATATTCCCGGTGCAAATTATCTTTGGCAAGATGGCGTTACAGTTGGTCAGTATGCTATTACAACAGGAGGCACTTATTGGCTAAAAGTTGCCCAACAAGGTTGCAGTAAAACTGATAGTTTGATCATAAACTATAAAGTAACACCGGTTGTAAAATTGGGGAACGATACAACGCTGTGTGAAGGGGTAACTAAAGTACTAAACGCTACAAACAGCAATGCAATTTACAAGTGGCAGGATGGAAGTTCCAATGCTGATTTTACTGTAAAGAAAGCAGGACTTTTCTTTGTTGCTGTAGAAATTAATGGCTGTAAAGCTGCAGACTCCATCAAAATAAATTATACGGCTAAACCTTTATTTACGCTGGGCCGGGATACATTTATTTGCAAAGGACAGGCAATATTATTAAAGCCGGTATTAAATACGGCTGTTGAATATAAATGGCAGGATGGAAGCAACCGTTCTGAATTATACGTTACGGATACCGGCAAATACGTGTTAACTGTATTGAACCAATGTGGTACTGCATCCAACTCAATAGAAGTAAGCCGTGGTGTTTGCGAGCTGTTTGTTCCCACTGCTTTTAGTCCTAATGCAGATACTAGGAATGATATTTTCAAAATAAAATATCCCTTTCCGGTAAAGAAATTTAACATGGCTATTTACAATAGGTATGGTCAAAAAGTTTTTGAAACGGCGGATATGCAAAAAGGCTGGGATGGTAATTTAAACGGAATGTTGCAACCCATCGGTGCATACATTTGGGTAATTTCCTTTACTGATATTGATGGAAGAAATAAGGCCTTACAAGGTACTGTTATGCTGATTAAATAATTTGTCCGAAAAATTTAATTTTTATAGCAAAATTACTATCAGCCAAAATCTCACGGATTCCTTTTATATACGGCCTTGCCAGCTCGGACAACAGCAAGTATATGGGCTGCGATTTGGTAGAAAATACGGTTTAACCAGCAAGCAAAGCTTTTGATCTAACCTCATTCTTCAACGACCATCTTTTTTATCAGCGGTAAATAATTTTTGCATAATAGAGCTTTCTTTGCTTAAAATCAAACGCAATGATAAAAAATATTATCTCCACTTTTTTAATGCTTGCAGTTGGTTTACAAAATGTAAACAGCCAGGCACTTCGTATTCCTGAAACTGCTAACATCGT
>JAYTTM010000938.1:0-4067 GCA_043745055.1 Chitinophagaceae bacterium
AGATACTCAGGCTCATCGAATGAAAGAATAATAGAAGATTCAAATATTCTTATCCAAATAGCTAAGGGTAAGAAAATTAATTCAGCCAGCTATTTTAACAAATTATCTAAGTTACAAATCTTATCAGCAGATGATATCTACTCGTTTGATAAAAAAGCTAATGCGGTTTATAAAGGAATTTTGAATTTGATTAACTATGAAAATAGCGGATTGTTAAATTGGAATAATGATGCCAAACTATCCCTCAATTCAATAATTGAAGATCATCATATTTTCCCAAAAAACTATTTGAATGAAATATTAGTAACCGAAATTGATAAGGATTTAATTGACTGTGTCGCAAATAGAACATTGATACCTAAATTACAAAATATCAAAATCAGTGACCAACCACCATCTGAATATTTGAATCAGATAAAAGTTACAAACCCAGCAATTGAAAAATCGTTAGAGAATCATTTAATTACTAAAGAACTGCTTAATGGGGAGTATGATAAGGAGTTTAATTTTTTCGTTGAGTTTAGAGCAGCAGCAATATTTGAAATAATTAGGAATCTTCTTATTGAACCCAGAGACAAAATCAGGGAGGATTTCTACGAAGAAATAAAATTTGAAGAAGCTGCAAACATTAATATTTTCTGTTCATATAAAGGTAAAAAAGCCGAGGCTACTTTTAATCCAGCAACTACAAAAATATTTTATAAAGGTAATTTATTTCATAGTCCAAGTGCAGCGGCTATTGCTGTCAAAATAGATAATGGCGCTAATGATGATGTAACTGAAAATGGTTGGACTTTTTGGAAATACATTGATGAAAATGGATTTGAAAAGAAAATAAGTGAATTAAGAAAATAGAAAGCAATAGTGTCGGAGCATAATAAAATACTACTTTTTCGCATGACGCACCTACAAAATATTTCACATATTTTGCAACATGGTATTACGCATATTAATTCACCGAATCGAAACGCTGAGTATATACCTATAGGAGATAGCAGTTTAATTAATGCAAGAGATACATTCATGTTGCCAAACGGCAAAATGCTTGGTAATTATATTCCCTTTTACTTTGGCCCTAGAATGCCGATGCTTTACGTTATGCAAAAAGGATTTAATGGTGTACAACCAACAGCAGCAAGGGATATTGTTTATTGCGTTTCTTCTGTAGAAGCAATTGAACAACTAGGGTTGCGGTATGTATTTAGTGACGGACATGCCGTAGATATATTTACCAGTTTTTATTCTCCTAAAGACATCCAGAATATTGAGAATTTAATAGACAGAAAAGCCATCAACAGTAAATATTGGAACGATGAAAGTGACCTGGATTTAAAACGGAGGAAGGAAGCGGAATTTCTTGTAGCAGGAGATATAGAAGTAAATGCAGTATTAGGGTTCGTTGTCTATAATGCTGATGCAGAAAAGCAAATACTACAAATAAATGGCTTTCAAAATAAAAAACTAATTATTAAACCGGAATATTATTTTTGAATCATGATTCATTACATCAAAGGCAACTTATTTGACAGCAAGGCTATAGCTTTGGTAAATACTGTAAATACTATTGGTGTAATGGGCAAAGGTGTAGCCCTACAGTTTAAACAACAGTTTCCTGAAAACACTAAGTTATATATAAAAGCTTGCAAGGAAGGGACTATTGGTATAGGAAAACTCCTTGTTACAAAGGACACTTCTTTGCATACAGGTGAAAAAATTATTATTAATTTCCCAACTAAAACCGACTGGCGTAAACCCTCTGAGTACAGCTATATTGAAGCCGGTTTAAAGAGCCTTGTACAATTTATTCAGGAAAAAAATATAACATCCATTGCCCTTCCACCCCTTGGTGCTGGTAACGGCGGGCTTAACTGGGTGCAAGTAAAAGAAACATTGGGAAAATTTCTTTCTGAACTTCATTGCGAAATTTATATTTATGAACCAACTGCTGAGATTCAGGATGTCTTAAAAAAAGAAAGAGCAAAATTGACACCAGCCCGGGCAATGCTTTTGGATACACTTTATGACCTTGTAAGAAATGGCGAATTTGTATCTGAATTTGCTGCTGAAAAAATTGCTTATTTTCTTCAACGTTTCGGGGCAAAAGAAATTTTTAATCTTGAGTATAAACCTAACTTTTATGGTCCTTATTCCGGTAAGGTAAAACATGTTCTTTACTATTTAAATGGCAGTTATATTTCAGGATATAGTTCAAAAGATAAAAAACCTTTTGAAGAATTGGGAATTATACCAGACGGCGAAGTTGATGTTAAACAATATCTGCAACAGCCGGAAAATAAAAATTACCAGACTATCGCAAATAGCACTAAGTATTTTCTTACTGGTTTTTATTCTTCTTTTGGATTAGAATTATTATCTACAATCGATTTTATTATAACTGAAAATAAGGCCCAATCTACAGAAGAAATTACAGCCTATTTAGAAAAGTGGAGTGACAGAAAAAAAACGTTGTTCAATAATCCAAAGTTTATTGAAGTTGCTATAACAAGAATAAAGGAGCATCTTAATTAATACCATTTTACCCGAGTAGGTAAAATGGTGTTTTAGTCTTATAGAAGCTCAACCTATTAATTTTATCATGCTTCAACAGCCATATTTTGTTCCGGCATGGCATCTAAATCCCAATGAATTTTGAAAAAATCTTAAAGCCCCAAAGTAAAATCATCTCCATCTTTCCAAAAGGGAAATTTATTTCTTATTGCTTCTAAGTCTTCTTTTACCAGGGTGATGGTATTGATATCTTCATCGGCTGCTTTGTGGTAAAGTGTTTCGCCCAACGGATTTATCACAAGGCTATCGCCGCTGTGATAAATATTGTTACCATCATTACCTACCCTGTTAACGCCAATTACATAACATTGATTTTCGATGGCTCTTGCTGCTAACAAGGTTTTCCAGGCATGGTTTCTTTTTTGGGGCCAGTTGGCAATATAGATTAGTAAGTCGTATTCTGGTAGGAGCTCACCCCCCAGCCCCCTCTCCAGAGGGGCTGGGGGGGATTGCCTTGCCCAAGCAGGAAATCGCAGATCGTAACAAATCTGCAAATTTATTTTCCATCCTTTTACTGATGCGATCAACCTTTTTTTTCCGGCTGTGTAATGCTGGTTCTCGTGGGCGAATGCAAACAGATGTCGTTTATCGTAATAGCCAAATTGGCCATTGGGTAACATCCAAATAAGGCGATTAAAATAGTTATTTTCTTCTTTTATAATGATGCTTCCGGTAAGAATAATCTTTTTTGTTATCGCCATTCTTTTCATCCACTTCACCGTTTCGCCATCCATCGTTTCTGCAAACAATTCCGGCTGCATGCTAAAGCCGGTGCTGAACATTTCCGGCAACACCACTATTTCTGTTGGTTTTTGAATGCTGTTTATTTTTGCCTCCAGCATTTGCAGATTGGCTTGCTTATTTTCCCAAATAATATTAGTTTGAATGGTGGTAATAATGAGGGATGACATGACTAATTTTTTATAACAAATGTATTGTACTTGCTGTACAAAATTATAAACATTGCTTTCTGCAACAAAAAAAACGGTCGACTAAAAATAGCCGACCGAATTATAAAAAGTCTTTTAATTACCTGTTTCCACGTTGTGGCGGTTGACTTGTTCTTCTACCACTGTTCCACCTGTTTTGCGATTGCTGTGGCCGTCTGTTATTATTTTGTGACTGCCCGCCCGATGTTGGCTGCGGAGCAAATGATGCAGCGCTCAACGGAAAGGGATGGCTATCTGTAATGGGGATATTTTTTCCAATCAGTTTTTGAATTTGTCTCAAGTCGTCTTTTTCTTCGTGATCGCACATGGAGAAAGAGGTGCCTGCGTTTCCCGCCCGCCCTGTACGACCAATCCGGTGTACATAGGTTTCGGGTACTTCCGGTAGTTCAAAATTTATTACATGAGTGAGATCGTCAATATCAATACCTCTTGCAGCAATATCGGTAGCTACCAATACTTTTAGCTGACCATCTTTAAAATTATTCAAAGCATTCTGTCTTGCATTCTGCGATTTGTTGCCATGTATGGCAGCGGCAGCTATATGTTCGT
>JAYTTM010000939.1:0-4067 GCA_043745055.1 Chitinophagaceae bacterium
ATCGCCATCCTTGGTTTGGATGAATTGAGTGATGAAGATAAATTGATTGTTTCAAGAGCCCGTAGGGTGCAGCGTTTCTTGTCTCAGCCGTTTTTTGTGGCCGAGCAGTTTACCGGTTTAAAAGGCGTATTGGTTCCTATAGAAGATACCATCCGTGGATTCAACGCTATTATGGATGGAGAAGTAGACGAATATCCTGAAGCTGCATTTAACCTGGTAGGTACTTTGGAAGATGCAATTGAAAAAGGTAAGAAGTTGATGGCGGCTGCGGTGTAGAAAGTACTTAGTATATAGTACTTAGTACTTAGACTGGAGTATTAGGTGTTTGAAGGCAATGAAGTACTTAGTATTTAATATTTAGTATTTAGTTTGAAGATTTTTGGAATGTAAGAGTGATAAAATATTCAATACTAGATTTACTTTTGAATTATTAGATTTATTAAGATTTAGAAGGTTTACATATTGAAAGTTGTTTCCTGTCTTAATACTCAATACTAAGTACTTAATACTGATGACACTTGAGTAAGTAATTTTATTTTGCAAGATATTGAAGCTTGATATTTCGAATCCTGCTTCCTGTCTAAGTACTAAATACTAAGTACTAAATACTAAATACTGAAATTCTAATTCTTCCTCCATGGGCATGCATAATTTTAGAGAGCTAAGAATCTGGCAAAGGTCGATGGATTTAGCTGAGATAGTTTTTAAGATTACTGCTACATTTCCAAAGGAAGAAAAATATGGTTTGGTATCCCAGCTTAACAGATGTGCGGTTTCTGTACCAAGTAATATTTCAGAAGGCGCAGGCAGGGCGTCAAACAAACAGTTCAAACAGTTTCTGGAATTTTCAATGGGATCCTGTAATGAAGTTCAAACCCAGTTTGAACTTTCAAAAAGATTTAATTACGTAACAAAAGAATCTGGCGATAAAGTTATAGATGAAGCATTTCAGGTTTATAAGATGATTCTCGCATTCTATAATTCTTTGGGCGACAGCTAAGGAGGAAGTACTTAGTATTTAGTACTTAGTATTTAGACTAGAACCTAAGCTTCTAAACCTTATTTTATATTTGTGATTAATTTAAAATTTTTGGAGACTTATGTCTTAATACTCAATACTTGATACTAAGTACTGAGACGGGAACATAAAACAAAATACTTTTATTTACTAGAATCGCTTAAGTCTAAATACTCAATACTAAGTACTAAATACTATATGACATTAGAAATTTTAACACCCGAAAAAGAAATATTCAGTGGCGATGTGTACGGCGTGCAATTGCCCGGTATCAGTGGTTCGTTTGAAGTATTAGACAAGCATGCTTCGATGGTAAGCGCCTTAAAAGCAGGCAGCCTTAAAATATTGGTGGACAAAACTTCCACCACTTTATACAATATTAAAAGTGGATTTGTAGAAGTGCTTAATAACAAGACTGTCGTTTTGGTTGAAGGTGCCGAACAAAAATAATTACCATTACTATTACTAACTGCTTTAAAAAAGCCCATACTACTTAGTGTGGGTTTTTTGCTTTTTATAATAGCAACTTTTACCGCCTTCGTTCCAACATTGTTGCTGGCAGTAAATTCATTGCTGTGTCGATTCCCGGAACTTCAGTACAGCTAAGAAATAAAAGTACAAGTAAGCAACTAAATGATGGGTAGAATTCCGTGAAGCCCGGGTGTAATACAATAGCGATTTCTGCTGATTGATCTTCTGTCCGCCAAGCTTTTGGTAATACTTTTTTTTGGTTTAGTTTTATCTTTTGGGTAGGCCAACCCGTGCAATAACCTCATTTGCTTTTGCAAGTTTTTCAGGGAACAAGTTTTTCCCTCTTAACTTTTCAAGAGACTTGTCAATTTTAACAATTGGAGTCTTGCTTTTATTTAATTTTTCAATTGTTGTCATGTCACAAATTTAATGGATTTTTCGTTTAACCAAAAACGCCTCATATTCCTTACCCTTTTCAAATTCATGCCAAGTTTCATCACTCAAACCAAATACCTCAAAGTCAGTCAAAATTTCTTCAAGATTTGAAGTAATTCCTATTCTATAGAGACGTGTTCTTGCAGGATTACTTCCAGTTGCATAAACCCAAAGGGTTGGATGTTTTGATGTAAATACATATAAAGTTGAAACAACGGTTGCTAATACTTTCTTCCTGTCATTGTTATTGGTAATTACTGTGTCATCAATTGAATCTGTCTCTTCGTCAAAATCTCCGAAGGCAAGATTGTAAACGTCAGCTTCAAGCATTTGGGAATAAACAACTAATTTTTTGATTTTACCTTTAGGCCCATCGCTTGAAAATTTGAATAGTGATGCATCGCCTTCTGTAAAATACTCATATTTTGGGAGTTTCATTCAATCATTTTGACAAATATAGACGAGTTACCGTTAAACTTTTAGGGTGCAGAAAAATGGAGCCTACCGTTGTGCTTTTAGCATTACAATAAATCTGCATCCTTTGCTTGGTTCAGAAATAACTTTTATGTTGCCGCCATGCTGTTGAATTATTTGCCTGGATAAGCTTAGCCCAATTCCCGAACCATGTTCTTTGGTTGTAAAAAACGGGATAAAAATATCTTCCAGCGCCTCTGGTTCAATGCCGGGGCCATTGTCTATTACTTCAACATAAATAGCATGGTTTTGAGCGTGACTTTTTATGCGGATAGCCCCGTTGGGAGTATATTCCAGCGCCTCTTTGGCATTCTTTACCAAATTAATTAACACCATAGAAAGCTGGTCTGCATCTGCATAAATTAGTTGATTGGCAGCATTTTTTTCAAAAGTAAAATCAATATGAGAAGCTGTCATTTCCGGTTGCAGGAGGTTCATTACACTTTGTATAATTTGTTCTATATCAAGCGCTGCAAATGAAGGGGCGGGGATAGAGGTAAAACTGCGGTAACCATCTACAAAATTAATCATGCCAATGCCCCTGCTTTCCAAAGTTTGCAAGGCCTCCTGCAAATCGGCTTTAGCGCCATTGTCATTTGCTGTTGCCGGAAGTTCTGTATCTACAATATGTTTCATGGTGCCAATTAATGATAAAATGGGTGTGAGTGAATTCATAATTTCGTGCCTTAATACACGGGTTAAATTTTGCCATGCTTCCACTTCTTTTTCTTGTAATTCCGGTTGAATATTTTGTAGCGATACAAGGGTTTTTATCTGCCCACGCAATCTGATACCAGTGACATTTACTGATACCTGTAAACCGTTATTAGATTGATAAAGAAAATGTTTATCGATGCCTGAAACCAGTTTTTCTGCCAGTACTGCATGGTTAGTTTTCAATTCCAAAATATTTTTTAACCGATAAAAGCCCAGCAATTTACAGGCCTCACTGTTGTTGAGTTCTATCCTGCCATACTGGTCGTACAGCAATAAACCGGTTTGTACATTTTGAATGATGGTATTTACCAGGTGAAGGCTTGCTTCATTTTCTGCCCGTACTTTCCTGAACGCTTCCAGTACTTTATTAAACTGCTTATTTAAATTCTGGAAACTTTTGCCATAAGTATTATCAGATGAAAATTTAATGCTAAAGTCATCATACTGGATAGAATCAAAAAAGCGGGTTAGCTTTCTATTGCTGGAATTGGCATAATAAAATAATTCGGCTCCCCGGAAAATAACCAATAGCAATAAGGCTAAACCACCCAGCCAATAACCGGTATCCTCTTTTAAAATATACACCTGCACCATGCAAAAGGACAGGCCGATAGCCAATAAAATTATCAGCACTATCCGCCAGATTAATCCAATTGCAAAGCGTTTAAATATCATGATTAGGTGGTTGAATATTGTTTAAAGTTGTTGGATGTTTTTGAAAATGCTTTAAGGATTTTGAATGTTGTTTAAAGTTGATGAATATGTTTTTGGCAAAAAAATTTACCAACGCTCTTTCAGACACCTGCCTTACCCCCCCTTTAGGGGATGGGGGCTAAAAAGGTTATGTCAAAAAAATTTACCAACGCTCTTTCAGACACCTGCCTTAACCCCCCTTTAGGGGATGGGGGCTACGGCTTTTATATCCCGTACTTCTCCAATCTCCTATATAAAG
>JAYTTM010000940.1:0-4066 GCA_043745055.1 Chitinophagaceae bacterium
GCACCACTGGTAAAAATAATTTCTTTGGGATCAGCACCAATCAGTTTAGCAACCTGCTCACGGGCGTAGTCAACTGCTTCTTCTGCCTTCCAGCCAAAAGGATGGTTACGACTTGCAGCGTTACCAAAATCTTCTAAGAAATAGGGTGTCATTGCCCCCAGCACCCTTGGATCCATTGGTGTGGTTGCATTGTTATCTAAATAAATAGGAAGTTTCAACATAATATTTTTGTTTAAATCTATAAACACGAAAATACTACAAAAGGTTTTATTTTAGCTTGCTGAAACCCTTCTGAAACGTCAAATTACCTATTTCGTAAACATTGAGCACCTAAACTAAATTTTATGTTAAAAATAGAGCATGTCGGCATCGCCGTTAAAGAACTTGCAATTTCCATCCCGTTATTTGAAAAGCTTTTAAATAGCAACTGTTATAAAACTGAAACTGTGGACAGCGAACATGTTAATACCGCATTCTTTAAAAAAGGGGAAACAAAAATTGAATTGTTGGAAAGCAGCACTTCTGATGGAGTGATTGCAAAATACATTGATAAAAAAGGCGAAGGTGTTCATCATATTGCCTTTGATGTTGCTGATATATATGCCGAAATGGAACGCCTTAAAAAGGAAGGTTTTGTTTTATTAAATGAACATCCTAAGGATGGAGCCGATAATAAACTGGTTTGTTTTCTTCACCCTAAAGGCACTAATGGAGTGTTGATTGAATTATGCATGGAGAAACAGTAGTTTTAGAAGATGTTGCCGTTTAGCCGTTTAGGCATTTTTTACACTAATAGCGCCTAAACAACAGAACAACTAATTTAAAAACGGATTGTATTTTTTCTCCTCTCCTATTGTTGTAGGTGATCCATGGCCACTGTAAATGATGGTCTCTTCCGGCAGTACCAGCAATTTTTGTCGGATATTTTTTAACAAGGTTTCATGGCTGCCGCCTGGCAAATCTGTACGGCCAATGCTGCGTTGAAACAATACATCTCCCCCAATTACAAAATTTTGTGCTGTACAATAAAAGCATACACTACCCGGTGAGTGGCCGGGTGCTTCAATTACTTTCAACTCATCATCACCCAGTTTAATTATATCGCTTTCTTTCAGCAGCAAAAACTCCCCTGTATAATTATCAAACGGCATATTATACATTAGGCCTGATGTGGGTGCAAAGGCCAGTACCTGTTGCTCCTTTTCGTGCAGATAAAGGGTTAGACTGTACGTTTCTGCAACAAATTTATTACCAAATACATGATCCAGATGGCAATGTGTATTCAACAACAATACCGGCTTAAGTTTGTCATCTTCAATAAATGTTTTTAATGCTTCTTTCTCTTCATCAAAATAACAACCCGGATCTATTATAATACATTCCCTAAACTCATTGTAAAGTATATACGTATTTTCTTGTATGGGGCTAAAAACAAATGATTTTATCTGCAACATGTAACAATATTTTAGCTAATAAAGGGATATTTTTATGATTGATTGTAATGGTTTACTTTTATCCAATAAACAGAAAGATAGTATGGCAAAATTAAGCAGGATACTTTTAGTAATAGGCTATTTAATTATTGTATCACCTTTAAACGCTCAGGTGATTAACGCAGTAGAATTTGGCAAAAACAGGGTTCAGTATAAAAAATTTAAATGGCAATATTACCAGAGTAAAAATTTCAATACCTATTTTAATCAAAACGGTCAGGAACTGGCCAAATTTGTTTTGCAGGTTGCTGAAGAAGAATTACCGGACATTGAAGCCTTTACGGAATACAGCCTGCAACGCAGGGCAAATATAGTAGTGTATAATGAGTTTGCCGACATGCAACAATCCAATATCGGGATAGGCATTGACTGGCTAAATACAGGGGGCGCCACCAAACTGGTTAATAATAAAATGGTGGTGTATTTTAATGGAGATCACGAACACCTGCGAAAACAAATAAGGCAGGGTATTGCAAGAGTAATCACCGATAATGTTCTATTTGGAGAAGACCTTGGTGAATTTGCAGGTAACCAGGCCTTGCTCGATTTACCCGTATGGCTTACCGATGGATACGTTGATTTTGCGGCAGATAACTGGAATACCCAGCTGGACGATGAATTAAAGAGTGTAATTCTTGAAGGTAAATATGCTAAATTTTACCAGTTCGCCTTTGAAAAGCCAAGGCTTGCCGGTCATGCATTTTGGTACTATATAGAAGAGAAATATAAAAAGGAAAATGTTACTTACCTGTTGTACCTGGCAAGGGTTTACAAAAATCTAAACAGGGCAAGCCAGCAGGTTTGTAAAAAGAATTTTAAGGATGTACTGGCCGAGTTTATGGAATACCAGGATGAAAAGTATGAAAATGATGTAAGGCGCAGAAAAGCTTATCCAAAAGGAAGTGCAATAGAAAGTTTTGATGTTACCAACCGCAGGGATTACTACAGAATGAATGTTAATCCCAACAAAAGAAACAATTCCTATGCATTGGTTGAGAACAACAAAGGCACTATAAAAGTAAATTTGTACGAAGATTTTGAAGTAATCACCATTTTAAAATACGGCATCCGCAGTTACCTAAACGAGGCTAATCCAGACTACCCATTACTGGCTTGGGATCCAAAAGGAACAAGGCTTACTGTAATTTATCAGCAGGAAGGAAGACTGAAATTATTTGTTTACGACCTGGTAACAAAAGTTAAATATCCAAAACTTGATCTTACCGATCAGTTTCAGCAAATACAGGATGTAAAGTATATGATTGATAGCAGGACGCTGCTATTAAGCGCTACCAAAAACGGGCATACAGATATCTTTACGTACAACCTGGAAAATGATAAAATACAACAAATTACCAACGATGTGTATGATGATTTAGATGCCTCTTTTGTTTCATTTCCGGGCAAAACAGGTATTCTTTTTTCCAGCAACCGGCCAACGCCCAATGCCAAAAATTCAGATACGGCCTTGCCAAGCCGCAACCATCTCAATGTATTTTTAATTACCAATTATGGCATTAAACCAGAGCTTAACCAGATAACCCAATTATCAAATTTAAAATATGGTAATGCCCGTTATCCAACTCCGTACAACGATAACCATTTTACCTTCATCAGCGACGAAAACGGTGTTGCCAACCGCTATGCAGGTTTCTTTACTACCAAGGCTGCAGGTGTAGATACGCTGGTATTAGTTGGGGAAGATATCTTACGCAATCCATCCATCCGGGAGGTGGATAGCGTACTGAAGGTTTATAAAAAAACAGATGTTGATTCCGTAGCAGTGGTAATGGTTTCACAGGATTCTGCCTATACATTTCCTTTATCCAACTACGAAAGCAATGTAGCAGAATCAAGAATTGCAGGCGATACTAAACAGGTAAGCGAAGTAACAAGGCAAGGCGATGAAAAAACACTCTATAAATTAAAGATAGATGAGAATACGCTTCGGCGGCGTAACATAACCGTACCGCCAACTACCTATATGAAGAAGGTAATTATTGCTGATAAAATATTTGGTACAGAAGCAGACAAATATGAAAAACCTTTATCAAAAGACAGTTTACAAAATGATCCTTTTCAAGAGGAGTTTGGCAATGATAAAAAAGATAGCATCGCTTTAAAAGAGAGCATTTACAAAGGGATAAGTGCACCTTCTAATGATGTATTGAAAAATGCAAAGTTGTATCAATATAAACCTGTGAAATTTGGAGGTGAATATGGTGGTGCAGCATTTAGCAATGCCATCCTTTTTAACAGGTACCAGGTGTATGCAGGCGGCAGCGGCCCTATCAGGCTGGCTTCAAGTTCCCTTTTAAATGGCCTGGTAAAGCTGGGTACAGCTGAATTGTTGGAAGATGTGAAAATTACCGGGGGCTTTAATTTATCTACCAATTTAAAAGAAAACGAATGGCTGCTTAGTTATCAAAATTATAAAAGAAGGTTTGACTGGGGCCTTACATTTTTCCGAAGTGTACAGCGTGGCGGCATTACTGCAGGCAACCAGTTTTTTGATGGCAAATCTGTCTCTCATTTTTTTCAGGGAAATGTTGCCTATCCATTCGATAACTCAA
>JAYTTM010000941.1:0-1087 GCA_043745055.1 Chitinophagaceae bacterium
AAAAAACTTGGCATCAACAAAAGCTATTTAATCAATTTGTATAAAATTTGTTTGTCCAGTCCGTAAAGAAACATGAAGCCCGAAGTCTACAAATTTTAATGGAAACGTCACCACGAATTTGGTCTGTAACTAGCTTGCCACCAACGTTTTGTATTGCTGTCAGGCGTGGTATTAATGCTGTGTCAGCCCGTAAACGAAGCCGATTTTTTAATAAATGTAAACGATAACAAGTGAAAGTTAAATTGAAATTCGTCTGCCGGAACCGAAGCAGAATAAAGAACCGAAGCCCAGGGTAACAACGTCCCGCCACGCTTGCAGCAATACTTTTGTTGTGCGTTCGCTTTTGTCCACTTGCATATTGTGATGTTAAAATTCTATTTTGTCACGGTCACAATAATATGTAGCAATACCAACAATACAGCTCCCTGCATTGTAGTGTCCATTTACAATTCGTGAAAATGTGATATCGCCATTTTCTGAAACTTGTCTTGATATAACTGGTAAAGCGTCCCCATAAGTAATTTTATAAACCTTGTCCGCTTTTTTGCATTTTAGGCAAAGTGTCTGTCCCAAAAAATTCTTTTTTACTATGCCTGGAATGTAAAAAGTCAAGACTGGTGTGTCGCTTTCAAAAGTCCGAACAGAAGCAACAAGCAAAGTGTCAATTGCTAAACCGTAGCAATAAAAGTCAAACGATTTTTGTTTTTCAGGGGTAAATGTCAATTCGAAATTTCCTTGCTTGTCAGTAAATGTCTTTGCTAAAATTTTATTATCTCCTTTTATAATAATCGTAATTCCTTCGAGATATGTAGGAATGTTTTTGAAATTTCTTTTTAAGTGTCCTGTAATATGAACAGGATTTGTCAAAAGCTTGAACCCTAAAAGAAGTGTCGCAAGTAAAATTGTCGATATGTAAATTGTTAAACGCAATTTCTGTTTAAAGTGACGCACAACGTTCGGGTATTGCTGCAGGCAGGGAATTCATTGCTGTGTCCGCCCCCAACCGCTGATGAATAAAGATATAAAAGTAAAAGATAACAAACAAGAGCCCAACAAAGCTCGTCCTGCCCAAACCGAAGCTGATAGT
>JAYTTM010000942.1:0-1086 GCA_043745055.1 Chitinophagaceae bacterium
GATAACAGAGTCTGTCCAGCTGCGTTTTGATTTTTGTACACTAAACTTATCTATAAAGTCGAGTACTATCGCCGGCTTGTCATCCACTATATCGCCCCACCCCGTAACATTTGCGGAGGTTACGATAAATTTAACCGGAATCAGATCGGCTACAAATTCTCCGGTTAAAGGATCTGGTTTTATTACAATACTGTCGGTGTAATATTTAACCTGTGTTTTATGGATCTTGGAGGAATCCTTTATATTGGCAGGTAGCAGGTGATTTAGGGTAACCGTTTTAGTGGTAGTTTCCTTGTTTAACTCATAACCGTCTTTTGAGAGTCTTAATTTTATGCTTAAGTCTTTACCAAGGTTATTTACGGATACAGAATGCCCCAGCGGTAAATCCTGCTGTATGGCACCACCCGCAACCCTTCCTATAAAACGAATGGTAGTACTATCAGTCAATGTAAAGCTGGCAGTATTTTGGTAGTTTAAATTGTAGCCATCCCTGTCGGTTATTTTGCCATCGTTGGCAAATACATGATTTGCCCTCACCGCTTTAACCTCATGCACGCCAACGGGTACAAATATTTTGAATAATCCATTCTCATCGGTTTGCAAAATTTCTCCATTGCTTTGTTGGGCATACAAGCCATCAATTTTAAACTGAACATCCGGTACCGGCACGGTGGTGTTTTTATAATAAACAAAACCTGAAACAGGGAACGACGACTTGTCTTTAAAATCTACGGCAAACTGTGTGGATGATGGAGATATAAGCCTGTTAACCGATATAGGATCAAACTGGTGCGTACCTTTTAGTGGCACAATGGTATAGGTAGTACCGTTGCCATTATATGGAATACCCGATATAAAATAATTACCAGAAAGATCGGTGTAAGATTTTAGCGCCAGTTGATCAGCTGTGGGTATAGCGCCCGACCTGGTAACTGCAGCTCCGTTCATGCTTCCGTCGTTGCGGTTGTAATTTTCACCATGAAAGGAAAGGTCATAAAACTGGTTTGTGATAGTCTCATCAAACCGCCAGTAGGCAGCAAGGCCTGTTTCGTTGCCGACAAACATCCGTGTTTGATTTCTAACCGC
>JAYTTM010000943.1:0-1084 GCA_043745055.1 Chitinophagaceae bacterium
TGCAAGGTAAAAACCTGCCAAGCTATGAAGAGTTTGCCCGTTACATATTTTATACCGCCACCGGCGAAGAATTTAACTCAACAAAAATAAATTCAACAACAGGCTTTATAGGCGAAACAAAAAACTATGAGCTATATATGTTTTACAAACCTGATTTGGAATGGCTGAAACGTAATGCACTAACATTGGATGCTGTAAAAGCAATGCCTAAATTCAAAGTCAAAAAGCGTTTGGTTTTTGCACCGGCAAAATATGTAGATGACCATACTTGTGTAGATAATGGTATTGACTTTTGCCAGTTGCCGTATGAAATTTACAGGATACAAAAATAAAATATGAGCAAATTAGGATCAATAAAAAAACCGGCAAGGGTAAGGGTACAAACAGAAGAAAGGGCCATGGAATTATATGCTTTATGTAATGAAAATGGATGGCAGGTTATTATAGGTATAGAGCCGGATAAGGAAGAAAATATAGCTGACATAAAGGAATTGGAAAGAGGGTCAAAGCCATTATTTAATTTTAATGCTGTTCCATCGAAAAATGCACCCTGCTCATGTGGTAGCGGCAAACAATATAAGAGATGCTGCGGTAAATAGCATCGGTAGTAAGCGTGGTTTTTTATATGAGGGTGCATGCACGTTGCCCAATAGAATTGGTTCAGTTGAAGAGTGCGACGCAACGGAAGTATTATAGCAGCAATACAGCTTTGGCCCAAAAGAAAAAAGTAATAACCATTATAAATAGAAAAGGCAAATGCGGTTAAAACATTACCAGGAAAAAGTGATTAAAGCACTCAAAGATTATTTGGGTGAACTGGATATTGCAAGGAATGAGTATGAAGAAATGCTGGCAATAAAACCAAATCTTGCAAAGCATATCAACTTTCCAAAAGATGCGTGGGAGAAGTCAACAGGAAAAACTATTTATCATCCCAAAACAAATAGTTTAAATGAGCCTCTGCCAGATATTTATTTAAAAGTGCCCACAGGCGGCGGCAAAACTTTATTGGCTTGTCACAGTATTGACCTGATACAAAAAAGCTATCTGAAAAAACAAACTGGTTTAATACTTTGGATTGTTC
>JAYTTM010000944.1:0-1084 GCA_043745055.1 Chitinophagaceae bacterium
TGTGATTGCTGTTCACAAATCAAACACCACAAATCAAACCTCACGGATCATAAATCACAGATCACAAATCCATTACTGTTTATGATCAAATTCCCTTGGCGCTGTATGGTTGTAATTCGTGTCGAAACTTACAAAAAAGTTTAAGTAAATAACCCTGCTAAGCCGCATCAGCCATGGTTGCAGTACCACCAGTAAAATCCCGTTTAAACACAGCCACCAAAATACACGGTTATCATCTGTAGATACACCAATCAATACCCACCAGGCTACAAATGAACTTACAGAAATGGCTACTGCAAGCGCATAACTAACATAGCCGGTACCATACCAAAACCCCTGTTCCAGATCGTATCGCTGTCCGCATTCGGCACATCTTTCCGGCATGTCAAAAATTTTTGAAAGCTTAAGGTTGCTATAAGGATTGCTGTTATTATACATTTTTCCACGCCTGCACCTGGGGCATTTCATCGTAAATATGCTCAATAGATAGTTGGGGGTTGGTATTTTTTCTTCCATTTCTAAAAATTCAGGATTGTCCAGTTGTTTATTTCTGGGTTGAATTACTTATTCTTCTGATAAATTATTCAACAGAAAATATATCTGGCACGGTGCAAAATTCGTTATAAATTATTTGTAAGCAGTTTTATTATTGATAGCCCCAGGTGTTTTGAACGATTTATATTCCTTAAATAAATGGTTGGTAAAAGCTGGGGCAACTTAATTTTTTGACAGACTGATCGCCTTTTTTATTAAATAGCTTAGCACCGCTAGAGGGATAAAAAAACTAATAGAATATCAATCAGCCAACTTTTTGGCTTTTAAAATGTTTGACTATAGCACTAAGTATCTAAAAAACTTACCTTTACTACAGTTAAAAAAGTATTATGGAGATTAAACCGGGGCCATTACTATCCATTATCGATAACCCAGCCGATTTAAAGAAATTAAGTAAAGAGCAAATGCACCAGGTGTGCGACGAACTGCGGCAATACATCATTGATGTAGTGAGTGTGTATGGTGGCCATTTTGCAGCAAGTTTAGGTGTGGTTGAGTTAAGCGTGGCATTACACTATGTGTATAATAC
>JAYTTM010000945.1:0-4049 GCA_043745055.1 Chitinophagaceae bacterium
AAGGGAAATTTTGTCCCGACCATCCACACTTTGAAAATACCATAGTTGTTCATTTTAAAAAGGACGGTGCTATAATGACAGTTCAATCGTTTTGTTGCGACACTTTTAAACAAAAACTTGATATGATTGCCGACAACAAAAATCCTTTTCCTAAGGACACGGTTGACTAATAGTTATATCACTAAACTTAAATTCAAAATTTTCTAATCGTTCACAAAGCGACACAAACTGTTTGACAAGTTCTTTGTATTCATCAAGGTTTGTAATTAGTGTTGGCAATTCTTTTGTATCAGACATATTATATAACCTGACTGACATATTTTAATTAAATACAGATTGACAAATGTTGCCAGACAGGCTTTTGTTTTAACACTTGACAAACTGCTATAAATAAAGAACTTTTACTTTTTCAACCCGTTCGTTTTAATTCAGTAGACAAAGCGAACGGCTAACAAAAGGTTTTGTGCAAGTGCGGCAGGACGTTGAAACAATCAGCAGCATATCGCTATTGTGCTTCAGTTCCAGCGGACGTAATTCTTATGGGCTTTTATTTCTTAACTTCATCTTTTGTAATTTTATTGGGCTTCAGTTCCGGGCGGACACAGCAATGAATACCGCACCTGCACAAAGCCATACCGTTACCTGCAACCATTTGGGCACCCTACGAACTTAAACTGATATATCTTTATAGACGAGTCTTTTATTAAAACAACCAAATATGGTAGAAAACAACGAATATCCCCAGTTTATAAACAACGCTCCATGTGGTGACGATTTATTTGAAGGAAAATCTCAGCAAAAAATTGCAGCTAACATTTGCAATATAATTAAGACTGAAAAGAGTTGCAACATCATTGGCATTGATGGAGGTTGGGGTTCAGGTAAATCAAATTTGGTTAAGCAAGTTCAGAATCTTTTATCTCCCGAAGGTTATCATTTTTTTATTTATGATGCTTGGGGACATCAGGAAGACCTTCAAAGGCGTTCATTTTTGGAAGAGCTAACAGAGTATTTAACCAACGATAAAAATAATATTTTAACACAAAAAAACTGGAAAGAGAAATTAAAAAAATTATTAGCTAAAACTAAAGAAACAGAAAGCAAAAAAACGCCTAAGCTAAGTATTGGAATCATCGTAGCTGGCCTAGCAATTCTAATTACGCCTCTCTTTAAATCATTTGCTGACAAAATTGAAAAACTTGATAAGCTCCCTCATCATTACCTCTGGAGTTTAGCTGTATTATCTATCCCATTACTATTGGTAATTGGATTATTTGTTTACTTTTTCGTAGAAGAAAATAAAGGCACGAAAAAGGAAAAATTAAAAAAGGCATTTTCAAGATTGTTTTTAGAATACCAAAACAAACTTGAGGAAGAAACAAAGTATGAAATGATTTCTGAGGATGAACCCTCTGTTCGAAAATTCAGAGATTGGATGACTGAAATTTCAATTGATCTTGGCAAAACAAATTTAATCCTTGTATTTGATAACATGGACAGACTTCCGCAAAAAAAGGTGCAAGAGTTATGGTCCTCAATCCATGTTTTTTTCAGCGAACATGCTTATGACAACATTAGAGTTATCATTCCTTTTGACAGAGAGCATATCAAATTAGCTTTTAAATCCGAGGATATTAAGGAAAAACAATACGGTGATGACTTCATTAATAAAACTTTCAATGTCGTTTACCGAGTTTCGCCCCCAATTCTTTCTGATTGGAAAAATTATTTCACTGGTCAGTGGAAGAAAGCATTTGGCGAAGAAGATTCGCTAAGTAACAGTAATAACGTTTTGCAAATATTTGATTTACTTAGTGAGGAAATTACACCCCGTAGAATAATTGCTTTCATCAACGAATTTGTTTCAATAAAGCTTACAGTTAAAAGTTCTATTCCCAACAACTACATTGCATTATTTATTTTGGGCAAACCAGCACTTGTTAAAAACCCAATTGACGAAATTGTAAACCCAACATATTTAAAAGGACTAAGCTATTTGTACGCCGACGATGAAGATTTGCCAAAATTTATTGCAGCCCTTTTCTATCAAGTAGAACCTTCTAAAGCCATTCAAATTATATTTACGGACAGAATAAAAAAAGTATTAAATGAAAATAACGCTGGCGAGTTAGAGAAAATAAGTTCAATTCCAGAGTTCTATCCTGTTCTAGAAAATGCTATAGCTGCTGTTTCAAATTATGAGAACGCAATTCTTGCGTTAGATAAATTGCCGTCAGATAAAATTGGTGAAAAATATAAAGCGGATATAATTTGGAACTCCCTCTACAAGAAAATAGCACCAAGGGCTAAATCTCAAATAAGCGAGTACCAACTTATTCTTCTTTCTAAAACCTCAAAACAAAAAGAGTATCTTAAAACCATTATCAATGACCTTATTGCAGACCCATCCTTTTCTTCAGTAAGTTATTTTGAAAGTATAAACGCAATCGAAAATAGATTTAAAGATACCCTGCCTGTATTTTCTGAGGTCTACCCTAAACAAACATCAGTACAGGATTTTATTGATTTTATTGCAAAGGCAAAATTAGAATATGCTAAATATAAAATCAAAGCTGACCAAAAGGAACTGAACGATTATTTGATTGCATTGGAAATTCCGAAAATCAAAGAGGTTGATTTCCTTCCTTACTTAACTAAAGAATATTCATTTGCTGCATTCACAAAGAAATTGGAAGAGTTGATAAAAGCAAATGCTCCCAATAACGATAAAGAAGTGATGAGTGTTTTGTATAGCAGATATAAAGAAGTAAGCACAGAGAAACCACTGAAAGAGAAATTAGAAGATTCTTCAGTCTATAGTTTATTCACTAATTCAACTGACAAGGAAGAATTCTACTATGATTTAATCGCAATGCGAATTGCTAAACTTGATAAATTTGAACCATCATATATAACTCCTTTTGAGACCATTTTGCAAAGTAATGACCAGACTTTAATTCAAAAGATTGCATTAAGATTGGAGAATTACATAGACTACGATGATATTCTCTTAGGTTTAAAACAATTTAAAAGCTATTTGCTTTACATTGAGATTACAAAATATCTTACAGTTTCTGACAATGATAATTCCAGAGCAGAGGTTGACAAATTAATACAACACTTTAAGGAAATCTGTGAGAATAGTACCATAGAACCAAAAATCCTCTTAAAGAGATTAAATGATTTAGATCCTGCTTACTCTGAAGAAATTACTAAGGAAAATGTAAAAGAAATAGTTACGCCGTTTTTCTTAGAGCAAGCAATAAATGAAACATTGCCAATTTGTGAAAACTGTATTCAAAAGGTAAACGAGTATTTGAGTTCACTTACAGAGGACAAGTGGAAAGAATCATTTAAAGATTTAAGTTCTTATGACATTGAAGTTAGTCTAATTATCAATCATAAATATTCAACCAATTCCTTTGAAGCATTTAAGGATGTTCTAAATGAAATTTCATCAGGAGGTATTCCAATACCTAACAAAAATATTTCACAAAAGCTAGTAGACAAATTAGAAGAGCAAGGCAGAAATTTTAAAGCAACTTTCAATACGGTTCGTGATACAATTTGCAGAGCTAATTGTATGACTGTTCCTCTTTTTAAGTTTTTCGGGGATTGGCTTTTTAAATATGCTGATATGGAAAATAATCAGGCATCATTGCGGACAATTTTTACTACCGATGTTATTAGAGACAATGAATGCTTGCAAATTATCTTAAATCACCAAGAAAAAATGCCTGCAATAATCAACTCCGCAAATGAAGAAGCTCAAGACTTCAAAGGAATTATTAAGGACAAATTATCCAATGACCAGTCAGAAAGTTTTGTTGCATTTGCTAAATCAATTGGAGTCGAGATCGAATTTAAGGGAGAATAAATTTTATGAAAGAAGTATGGCTGCAGGTAACAAAAGGTTTTGTGCAATTGGGGCATGACGTTGAAACAATCCTCAGCAGTGCATATCCAAGCTTTGGTTTCGGCGGACGGAATTCTGCCGGTCATTAGTTGTAAACTTCAACTTTTGTTTATTAATTTAGCTTCAGTTCCGG
>JAYTTM010000946.1:0-15339 GCA_043745055.1 Chitinophagaceae bacterium
GCTCCATTGCTGGGCTCCGCTATTGCTCCTAAAATATTTGCTATTGCCTTAATTGCAGCCGGACAAAGCAGTACTATCACTGGTACATTGGCTGGCCAAATTGTAATGGAAGGTTACCTGCAGTTGCGTATCAATCCATGGGCAAGGCGCCTGCTTACAAGGCTGCTCGCCATTGTACCGGCATTGATTGTTATTATTATTTATGGTGAAGAAAAGGTGGATGATTTGCTTATTTTTAGCCAGGTAATTTTAAGTTTACAATTGGGCTTTGCCATTATACCATTAATTCACTTTGTAAGTGATAAAAAGAAGATGGGTAAATTTGCCATTAATACTTCTACGAAAATTGCCGCCTGGCTTATTGCAGCAATACTGGTTGTTTTAAACCTTAAAATGTTGTTGAACGAAGCATCCTCCCTGTTTGCAGCAGAAGCCCTGTTACCTAAAATGCTGGTTGTTGGTTTTGGTGGATTTTTTATCGGCTTGCTTGTTTACATTGTATTGCTTCCATTAATAAACAGGCGTAGGGCCGCTGCTTCTATTCAGATACATCCGGAGCAGCATGTATTAAAAAACCTGGTTGCGCCTCAATTTAAAAAGATAGCTGTTGCACTGGAGTTTAGTGATAGCGACGAAAAACTAATTGCCTACAGCATTGGGCAAGGTGGCCAACAGGCACAGTATTTTTTAATTCATATAGTAGAGAGCGTTTCCGCAAGTTTATTTGGTACCGATAGCTACGATCTTGAAACCATCAAAGATCAGGAAAGACTTAACTTGTATGTACAACAGCTGAAAGAGCAAGGCCTTGATGCCGAAGGTTTTTTGGGATATCGTTACCGGTCAACAGAAATAGTAAGGCTGGTGAAAGATATCAATGCAGATATGCTTGTAATGGGCGCCCACAGGCACACAGGCCTTAAAGACATGGTATATGGTGAAACCGTGGAAACGGTGCGGCACGAATTGAATGTGCCCATATTAATTGTAAATATTTAGCCTTAGTTTAACCCTCATTTTTTGGGCAATTAATTTTCTGCCAATGGAAGTTCTACAAAAAATGTAGTGCCTTCACCTTCTTTGGTATTAAACCAAATATCCCCCTTGGTTTTTTCCACAATTCCTTTGCACATGGCTAGTCCAAGCCCCGTTCCCGATGTTTTGGTTGTAAAATTGGGGGTGAATATTTTTGATTGCAACGATAAAGGAATGCCGTTGCCGTTATCTGAAATGGTGATCAGTACTTTGTTGTCTGTCACTTTTTCTTTTACTGTAATGTTACCTTGTTTATTTTCGGGCACAGCCTGTATGGCATTTTGAATAAGGTTGGTAAATAACCGGTTGATATGTGTTTTATCGGCAGTAATCATAATAGGTTCAGCAGCGGGTTCCCAATTAATTAATAAATTTTCCCCCGCATTGTGCAAACTGGTTATCAGGCTAAGCGGTTCATTTAAATTAAAGGTTTCATTCCTTGGATTTCCGATGTTGGCAAATTGAGAAAACTCGCCGGCAATCTGGCTAAGGTGATCTATTTGCTCAACCAGGGTTCGGGCTACACTCTTGGTTAATTCATTTAAATTACCGCTATTATTATCAATAGCTTTTTGCAGGTATTGCAAACTTAGTTTCATCGGCGTAAGCGGATTTTTTATTTCATGCGCTACCTGGCGTGCCATCTCCCGCCAGGCATCTTCCCTTTCGCTCTTGGCCAATGCTACGGCACTTTCATCTAATTTAGCCACCATCTTATTATATTCCATCACCAACTGGCCTATTTCATCTTTTCTTTTCCAGATTATTTCTTCATTTATTTTGCCCAGGTTTACCTGTTTCATTTTATTACTGATAAATGAAAATGACCGGGTAATACGATTGGTGATAAATAAAGCAACCACACCAGCAATTAAAAAGATAAAAGCATTCAGGTTTATAATGGCCACCAGAAAACTGGCAATTTCCTGCCGCAATTTTGTTTGTGATGTATAATAGGGAATGTTTAGATAGGCAAATTCTTTACCAGTTTCATCTATTACAGGTACATAATTGCTCAGGTATTTTAAGGAGCCAATGTTTTCATTTTTAAAAAATTGTATTTCCTTCAAATGATTAAGGTGGTAATAGGCATCCGGATTCATCCGGTTACTCACAATGCCTTTGTTATAAGGTAATGGCAGGGAAGATACACTGAGGTTGCCATCTAGGCCATAGAGGTTTATATCTACCGCATTCACTTCCGAAATTTTTGAAATTGTCTGTTGCATTTTTTCTTTGTAAATAGGATTGTATACTTCTACAACATCATCAAAAATAAGTGCATCGTTCATTGAATTGCGTATTTCATTTTGCATTACATGAATGGTGCGGCTTAGCCTGTCTCGGTTATTGTTGTAATAGCGATCTATAAAAAACAGGATGGTTGCCACACCAACTACAATAAAAGATAGCAGGCTCATAAAGATGATGGTACCATGCACCTGGTTGCGGATACTTAGCTGCCAGTAAATTTTTATTTTACTGAATTTTAATCGGGAGCGTATAAAGGAGTTAAGTACCCAAAAAAAGCCAGTTACAAAAAGAAAGGCGCAAAAAAGGTAAGAAAACAGCGTAATTGACTCAAAAAAAAGATTATCCTCTTTGGCAATTATAACAACTTTATCAATTCCGGCTTTATACCAAAGTTCGTCATATCCATTTTTGGTATGGGATTCAAAATCACCTACAGGAACCTTACCAGCTGTTAACTGTGAGGGGAAAGCATAATCATTGTGACTGGTTACCAGCTTCAATTTATTGTATACAGCAAAAGAATAAATGGGGGAGTTTTCAATGGAATTAGTATAGCCTTTTAAAAATAATTCCGGGTACAATGCATCTGATTTATATTTTTTTGGACTAGCCAAAATAAACAGATAGCCATCCAGCGATCCTGCAGTGTCTGTTATTTCTTTTTTACTGATATAAGTAAACTGATCATAAGATACATCGAAATAAAACAAATCGGGGATAGCTGTTGGTTTGCCTTGTGTTTTTAAAATAGTATTGAGCGTTGTAAATGTTGCCGAATCCTGGTTATAAAGCGGCTTTTCGTTTACATCAAACGTAAAGATTCTGGTGTCATATTTATTAAGGTAGCCGGTAAAATTTTCATTTAATAAACTGTCTTTTATCAGGCGGTTGCTGGTTTCGTTTTTAAATTTGTAAAATAACGGCGAAAGCTTTTCATTCCTGAAATCGGTTAAAACAGTATTCATCAGTCTTTCGCTGGATGGATCTGCTTTGGACGACAGTACTTCTGCATAGTTTTTTCGCTTTTCTACTTCCTTAATTTTATTTTCTGCAATGATGATGATGCTGATGGATATAGAGAAAAAGAATAGCCAGAACACTAATTTAGAGGAAACAATTTTAGCTGTAAAAAAATAGAGGTAAGGCGTATTTAACAGAAACAGGTAAAGCAATAGCCAGGCAAGCAGTGATAATTCAAAAGTGATACCTGGTTTATTAATTAGAATAGAAAGCCATACCAAACCTACCACTGTTATTATTAGCAGCAGGTTGGCAATGTTTTTTGGTAATAATGGGCGCAAAAGATAAATAATTATCTGCGTTAATAAAAAAAAGCTGATTGCTAAACATCCCAGCACAACAAAGCCTACTATGCTATAAATATTAAGGGTGAAAAAATTAACTACATCAAATGAAATTTGAGAGTCTGATACCAACGAACGGATGATTCTGCCAATAGTAAATGTGAACTCTAATAAAACAAGAATCCCCGTTAAGATAAAAGCCCATTTTACAATTGCTTTTTTAAAAGTAATAAGGATTCCGCTCTCCTGCATATAATGCCGAACAAATAATGTGATCCATAAAAACAGGGCGGCATTTATTAACAAGTCTCCAAGAGACGGCATGATGGAATTGGTTGCATATATCCGTGGATCAAACATTTCAAACTGCCTGAAATTGAGCGGGATAGGCAGGTAATAACTGATTATCCTGAGTAATATCAGCGGTACTATTAAAAAAAATACACCTTTAATAAAGCGTTGCTGAACATAAAGCATCGCAGCAATTTGTATAAATAACAATACTAGCAGGCCTCCAATAATTTTGCATATAGCTGCTACAATATTGTTGTGCGGAATACTGGTAACTATTTTTTGTTCCAGTGAAAAAAGAAAATTATTTTCCTTTGACCGGATGGCATTGGCATTTACTTTTTCTGTAATTATAAAGTTGTTCTCCAACTCACTGCCAATTACAAAAGTATTTTTAAGGTATTCATTGGTAATAGAATAATTCCATTTTACCGGTATCAACGCTATTGCAATAGAATTGGCTGTACTTTTTTTTCGCCACACATAAAAACCATTGCTCAGTTGTATAAATCCTTCTGTTGCCTGCCGGAAAAGTAATAAATTATCTGGCTCAATTACCTGGTTATTCCAAAATACCATGTTGTACAATCCTGAATCACTTTTGCTGTATATAAACAGGAAATACTGTTTTTCCGCTAAAGTTTTCAGCTGCTGATCATTGTAATTTTTATTAACAACTTGTTGTATCAGTGCCGTATCACCAGCAACACTATCAAAATCATTTTCCTGTTGTAAAATATATGCCGCTAATTTTTTCGTTACTACTTTTGCCGATGAAGTATCCGACCAGTAATTATCAATTACAAAAGAAAGTGTAAAGAATAATGCAGCAGTTAATAGCAGGTAGCTGTTATTAAGAAAAAGTCTTTTTAAAGAGTAATCACTTTTCAACGATGCGTATTTATGGTAATTTTTTTAATTGCTACAGATGATTACTGTTTTTTAATCAGGTTCCAAATGGCATCCATTTCTTCCAGCGTCATATCCTGCAAAGCTTTGCCTTTGGATAAGGCCGCTGCTTCCATTTTAGTAAACCTGTCAATAAATTTTTTATTGGTTCTTTCCAAAGCATGTTCTGCATCTACCTGCAAAAACCTTGCAAAGTTTATGAGTGAAAAAAATAAGTCGCCCAATTCTTCTTCAATATGAACCTGGTCTCCCAATTCAATGGCTTCCAGCAATTCATTTGTTTCTTCCTCAACTTTCTCCCAAACCTGGTCTTTGTTCTCCCATTCAAAGCCTACTTGTTTTGCTTTTTCCTGCAGGCGCATTGCTTTTACTGTGGCTGGCAGCGCTTTAGGTACGCCACTTAAAACAGACTGTTTGCCTTCTTTTAGTTTTAACTTTTCCCAGTTTCGTTTTACATCTTCTTCATCCTTTACCACTGCATCTCCGTAAATGTGAGGATGTCGGAAAATCAATTTTTCACATACTCCGTTAATCACTTCTTCCAGTGTAAACTGGTTTTGTTCTGTGCCTATTTTTGAATAAAAAACAAGGTGGAGTAAAATATCTCCTAACTCTTCTTTAATGCCTTTCCAGTTTCCATCAGAAATGGCATCTGTTAATTCGTACGTTTCTTCAATGGTAAGCTGTCGAAGGGTTTCAATAGTTTGTTTTTTATCCCAGGGACATTTTTCCCTTAGTTCGTCCATTATATTTACCAATCGGGTAAAGGCTTTTTCGGTTGTAGAAGGCATAAATAATTATTAGCTAAAAAAACAATTAAAATAAAAGTGTTTTAAAGTGGCCTGCCATAAATAGCTGCGAAAGAAAATTCAAAAAAGAAAAAATGCTTCCCTTTCCTTTAAGTGGCTCACTAAACAGTAATTTTGTTAAAAATAGTCAAAATAATATTGGCTGCTTTTCCTGGCATAATTTACATTCCAATTATCCCGTAATTATTTTTGCCGGTTAAATTTTTATAATGAAAAAAAATAGGATGAAGTACTCTTTTATGATAGTTTGTTTAATGGCAGGTATATTGCAAAATGGCCTGCAGGCACAATATTATCACAAAGATATTGTAAGCAATAAGCAAGTATTAAAAGAGAAAAATCTGCTACAGGAATTAAAGATTAAAAAAGTGATTGTACATAGTTTTGAAGGAGACCGCAGCGAAAGCAAAGGGTTTTTCTGTGAAAAGAAAATTTCTAAAAATTACAGGCTAATTGAAACTTATTCCAAATCTTTTATCACTGGCCGGTCAATACTTACCTCCAGCTACAATGAAAATGGATTGCTGCTGCAATCGATGGATAGTTCGGATATGGCCGTATCTGCCAGCCTGTATGAATATGATGCAAAAGGTAATATTGCAACTATTACTTCCCGTTCGCATTCTTTTGATGACGATTTTGCCACCAGTTTAACCGAAGTGCACCAATATCAGTATGATGGCAAAAACAGGCCGGTTCAAATGCTACGCATCAGGAATGGCAGGGATTCTGCATTGATTGATTTTGTGCAGGATGAAAGGGGCAACATCACAGACGAAATAGAGCCGGGCATTAATGGCAAACATTTTTATTATTACTATGATGATAAAAACCGCCTCACCGATATTGTAAAATTCAATACCGTTAAAGGTGCACTAAAACCCGATTTTATTTTTGAATACAACCGGCAGAACCAGCTTATAAAAATGGTTGCAGTAGAAGAAGGCATGTCGGGTGATTACTACAACTGGCAATATATTTACGGGGATGATGGCCTTAGAATTATTGAAAAATGTTTTTCCAAAGAAAATATTTTGCTGGGATACTTTGAATACGAATACAAATAAAACAGATGTAAAAAAACTCCCCCTAAAAAGGGGGATGGTTATAAATTAATAACTGAGAAACTAACTAACTTTTTATACGGCTGGCCTCACTTTCTAAACCTGTTTTTCTATCTCTCGATTTTTTAATCTGGTTGCTGCCAAAGCGCCAATTAAAACTAAGCCTGAGTGTACGACTTTCCCACGATCCTCCACCCTTAATATAAACGCCGCCAAAATTATTGATGGCCGTCCAGGGTTGGGTAAAGAATATATCGGTTACAGACATTTTTATAGAAGCTTTCTTTTGTAACAATTGTTTTTGAAAACCAATATCCAAACCACCCTGTGCATTTGTTTTCCAGGTGCCTCCCCATACGCCGGGACCGTTGTATGATCCACTGATTTCTGCAGAATAGTCTTTTCCTAAATTAAATGTTTGCTGCAAGTAAGCACCATACATAGAAACTTGGGTATTGATTTTATTTACACCAACAACCCCATTAAAAGTTTGATAATTGTACCAAAAATTAACGTACCCATTCCACCAGCTTTTTATGGGTGTAGCGGCACCAATATTAAAGCTGTAAATTTGTTGACGATCTAAATTTTTCATTTGTACAAACGTGGCATTTTTCGTGGTATCCGTTGCCATTGTTGAAAAATCTTTTACGTAGCTATAACCAACGGAAGTATTGATAAAGCTCATAAATGTGTGGGTGAGCTCAATATTATCCGTGTACTGGGGTCGCAGAAATGCGTTACCCTTTTGGTAGGTTAATTCATCCAGCTTATTCTCAAATGGGTTAAGATCCTGGTAAGTTGGTCGGTCTATTCTGCGGCTATAGGTTAGGTTGAGGCTGTTGTTTTTATTGATATTGTAGGTTAATGCAGTGGATGGAAAATAATCCAGGTAGTTCCATTTTACCGTATTATCCGATTGAACTAAGCCATCGGCTCGTGTTAAAACACCTTTGCTATTAGTTTGCTCTAAACGAACACCAGCCTGCAGGCTCCATTGCGTATTGAGTTGTTGCTGGTAATTTACATAAGCAGCGTTTACATTTTCTGAATACTTAAAGCCGTTGCTTTTGGATAATACTTTTTCTGGTATGCCAAAATTATTGTCATTAAAAAAATCAAAAGTATTTCTGGTATTTACAAAGGAAGTTTTAGCGCCATACCCCAGTTTACCTTTACCTAAATTTTGCTCAGCATCAATTTTGGCTGTATAAATATCAATATCAGTTGGCGTGTTGTTTCTGTTGGTAATATTGTACAGCAACTGGTTGTTGGCATTCAAGTAATTGTTTGGTTGATAACTGGTGCCTGCTCCACGAAATAAGCCGTAATCAGCATCAAAATTAATCTCTTTGCCAGTGGTATCAATGTAGCGGTAGTTGAGGTTAAAATTGGCATTGTTTTGTTTGCCGGGGGTTGTATTAAAAGCCTGCAGGGTTTTAATAAATGTATTGGTTGGTAAATAAGTAATGGGTGTATTGCTTACGTTTTTGCCTTCACTATTGCTGAAATTACTGCTAGCCATTATACCGATGGTATTTTTTGCATTAATAAAGAAATCGGCACCTGCTTTTATGTTGGTACTTTTTCTGTTATCAGTATTGATGCTTTTCTGATCATAAAGGGTATCATTTTGTTTGCGGTATAAATCAATTTTACTTTCATAAGTGCCACTATTAAATCCCGCATTTCCAAATAAGTTTATTTTTTTATCCCGGTAATTAAGATTGACAGACCCATTTCCTTTTGGAGTGATACCTTGTACAAACCCTGCATTGATACTGCCGTTGGTACCATATTTCTTGTTTTTCTTTAAGCGGATATTTACAATGCCAGCATTACCACTTGCATCGTATTTTGCACTTGGGTTACTAATCATTTCAATTGCTTCTATATCGTTGCTGTTAATACTTTTTAAATAGTTTGCAAGGTCCTTTGTGTTTAACTGTATCATCTTTCCATCTATGTAAACTTTTACGCCGGTTTTACCTTTCATGCTAATGTTTTCATTATTATCTACCTGCATACCAGGACTTTTTTGCAGCAACTCCAATGCATTGCTGCCGGTTGCATTTATACTAGCCTCTACATTAAATACAGTTTTATCTGCCTTTACTTCTATCAAAGGTTTTTTATTGGTAACAGTTATCTCTTTTAAATTACTACTTGCAGGTTGTAAAGTAGTATTGGCTGCTGTAATTTGTTCACCTGATTTAAATTCGGGTAAGGCTATAAAAGTTTTTTCAAAACCCACCATGGAATAGCTCAGCAGAAAATTACCTTCTTTATTTGTATTGATTTCAAAATTACCCTTGGTATCCGTAATGGCTGTTTTTAGCAAGGCAGAATCTTTTAATCTTAAAAGGGAAATAGAAACAGATTGCAGGGGCTTGTTGTTTTTATCCTGCACATAACCCTTGATGGAAGCGGTATTTTGAGCAAAACTTTTTGCTGCTAGGGAAAACAGCAAAAATGCTGTTATTGTAAAAATTCTAGTCATTAAAATATTTTCTTTTGTTGGTGATGTATTACGCAAAAAAATAAAAAATGTTACAATACTTATTAAGAATATGGATAAACTGTAGGTTTTATGGCATGAATGGCAGATGCGAAAGCATTACTTTGTGATGAAAGGCAGATAGTGGGTCTGAATGGAATGTATCAGCAATTAAAATATTTTGAGGCGATAAATATAATAATAAAATTGACCAGACTGTGTGTAGAAAAATCTGTTTGATGTGGGAAAGCATTTTAATTGACGCAATTAAACGAATTGCCTTTCATTTTTAATATTATGTGTTAGATACTATTAATGTAAAAGCCTTTTTTATTATCATCCCGAGCCAATGAAAAATTAAGCTATGCGGTTTGCAAAAATTTAATTGAAGAATAGTGTTATATTTTTTCCACTTGTTCTGTAATGTCATCCATGGTAATGCCCGAGTGGCTTTCATCATAAATGCAGGAGCCGTTTTTTATAAGAAGTATTTGGGGAGATTCATGGAATACATCAAAATCTGCAGCAATTTTTGCTGAAATATTTTTATGTTGAATTAAATCGAGGTAATAAAAATCTACATCTTGCGGGGCTAAAGCCCGTTCCAGCCTGCTTTTAGCAACGCTGCTGATGGAGCAACGGGTACTGTGTTTAAAGATAACCTGGGCTTTGTTTTTGGAGTTTTCCTTTAGGGTATCCAGTTGACCTTCCTTTGTTAATTCAATCCAGTTCATGTAATAACGTACACTTTTTTTTTAATGAATAATCTTATCGCTCATCGGACAACCAGTGCCACGTCTGCTTGTACTACAAGAAGTAAATACCATGAATGCTGTTATAACAACTAAAGCGAAAACAAGAATTTTTTTCATAAAACTTTTATTTAATTGTGGTATCCATTTTACGTATTGCAAATATACGATGCTATTAATAACGGATTTACTGCAAATTTATTTTAACTTTAATTTGAGTAAGGTTGAAAAGGCAATAGTCAATATGCAATGGGCAATATGCAAAGGGTGTAAAATCTATCAGGGTATCAGTCACAAATCACAAATCATAAGTCACAAATTAAACATCACAAATCAATGAGACCCTATATTTTAGCAGAAACAAATTGGAAACAAATTAAGGAAACACCCGTACAGCTAGCCATTTTGCCCTGGGGGGCTACAGAGGCACACAATTATCATTTGCCTTATGGAACTGATATTATTGAAGCAGACTCAATTGCGGCAGCGGCAGCAAAAATTGCCTGGGAGGCAGGAGCCAAAATAATGGTGCTACCTACCGTTCCTTTTGGCGTAAATACAGGGCAGGCAGATATTACTTTAGATATTAACCTTAACCCAAGCACCCAACTCGCCATATTGGATGATATAATTACCGTTCTCAATAGGCAGGGTATTTTTAAATTGTTAATTGTAAACAGCCATGGTGGCAACGATTTTAAAACATTGTTACGGGAACTTGGCCTTCGTTTTCCGGCAATGTTTTTAACTACCTGCAATTGGTTTCAGGCGGTAGATAAAACATTATTTTTTGAACAGGAGGGTGATCATGCTGATGAAATGGAAACCAGTCTGCTGCTTTATTTAATGCCTGAACTGGTTTTGCCGCTTGCTGAAGCAGGTGATGGTAAAGAACGGAAAATGGCCATGCAATCATTTAAAGAAAAATGGGTATGGGCAGAAAGGAAGTGGTCTCAAATAACCGAGGATACTGGTGTGGGAAATCCTCACCAAGCAACCAAAGAAAAAGGGGAGCAATATTTTAATGCAGTAACTGAAAAATTGGCCCGGTTGTTAATTGAATTGGCTGCATGTGATACTGACAATTTATACGAATAAATAAACGTTCTTCTGGCATACGTTTTCCTGTTAGCTAAAAAATCTTTTTAACCTAATTTAAACCCATGTTATCAGTAAAATTAACTGCTATTTTAAAATACGTTTTATTCATTCCTTTTTTGTTGGTATCGCTTTATAGTTTATTTCTGGTTAAAAAGTTACGTTCGCAAAAAAAGAGAGCAGCGATTGATGCCCAGGTTGGTAAAAAATTTCCATTTAGCTATGGGATAGATACCAGCGGAATTAAGGTGCCACTTAATGTTGCTCAATCTCCCATTACTATCATCGATTTTTGGTTTAAAAACTGTCCTGAATGTATAGAAGAAATGATGCAGTTTGAAAATACAATCAAAAGTGCAGCACAACAGGTTAATATTATCAGTATGTCAATAGATAAATTTCCGGTGTGGAAACAGGCTTTTGATACTACTAACAAACAGCTTGCTTTTTTATCCAGGTCGGTTCCTGGCTGGACGCACCTGATGGTACCAACAGATAGTACTTTAAATAAAAGCGGTGGACAAACTGTAGCCGAAAAATTATCGGTTACAGGCTATCCATCTTATTTTGTATTGGATAAAAATGGCAATATAATTGCCACACCTGCAAGTGCTGTTGATTTTTTAAAAGGCAATGCTAAAAACCCAAATGAATTCTATAGTTTTTTAACCAGCATATTAACCCTAAAGTTTTTTTACCTGTTGTTGCTTTTACCCATATTATTGCTGGGCTATCATTTTATTTATGAAAAAATTAAGACTGTAATTTTCAAAAAGGATAGGCTCTAAAAAAAAAGTTAAACCAACGAGTTTTGTTTGAATGGGTAAATGTTTAAACCAGTGTAATATTTTTTTGCAGTTATTAATGGTTTACTATTTAGGGTCTTCATCAAACCTACTAAACCTTTAAACATATATGAGCGTATAACTTTATCAACTTATTTATTAAACTATTAATAGCCTGCTTACAGAATGTAAAATGATATAATAATACCTCCTATTTTTGGTAAATGAAATATTATATCATAGCAGGCGAAGCAAGTGGCGATTTGCATGGCAGTAATTTGATTAAAGAATTAAAATTGTTGGATACTACAGCTACGTTCAGGTGCTGGGGTGGAGATATGATGCAGGCAGCCGGTGCCAGGTTGGTAAAGCATTATAGCAAACTGGCCTTTATGGGTTTTATTGAGGTAGTGATGAACCTGCGAACCATTTTCAACAATTTATCTTTTTGTAAAGCTGATATCATTCAGCATCAGCCAGATGCCCTGATACTTATAGATTACCCCGGCTTTAATTTACGCATGGCCGCATGGGCAAAACAACAGGGCTTCAAAGTTATTTATTACATATCCCCACAAGTTTGGGCATGGAAAGAGAACAGGGTAAAAGGAATAAAACAGCATGTAGATAAAATGCTGGTGATACTTCCTTTTGAAAAAGATTTTTATGCAAAGTGGCAGTATGAGGTTGAGTATGTTGGTCATCCATTGGTACAGGTAATAAATTCATTTAAAGAACATGAGCCATCTGCTGCTAAAGAAAAAATTATTGCAGTATTACCCGGCAGCAGAAAGCAGGAGATTACAACTAAGCTTCCTATTATGCTTGCGGTTGCAAATAAATTTCCCGGATACCGGTTTGTAGTAGCAAAAGCACCGGGTATTGAAGCTGCCTTTTACGATGATTTTTTAAAAGATCATTCCAATGTGCAGGCAGTTAGTGATAGCACCTATTCCTTATTATCAAAAGCAAGTGCAGCTTTGGTTACAAGTGGTACCGCTACTTTAGAAACAGCCTTGTTTGAAGTGCCTGAAGTAGTTTGTTATAAGGGCAGTGCAGTTTCTTACGCAATTGCAAAGAGACTGATTACCATTAAATATATCTGCCTGGTAAATTTAATTATGGATAAACCAGTGGTAAAAGAGTTGATTCAAAATGAGCTAACTCCATCAAATATTGAAAAGGAATTAAATGAATTGTTGGGTAATAGCAGCCGGCAAAAGCAATTAGCGTACGACTATAAAACGCTCAAACAATTGTTAGGCGCAGGTGGCAATGCATCTGCCAATGCTGCATTAAGTATTAGCAAATTTCTTTCAAAATACTAGTAGCCATCAACTTATTTTCAAGCTACAGTTATTAATATTAAATCAATTAGTAAAAACATCTTTAAGCACACTGGCCAGGCGAATACCAGCGGTAAGTAATTGGGTTTTTATTACTCTTGCATTATTATCAATGTAGCTCTGGTCAAGAAAATTATCCTGAAAACTATAAACAGTATCTAATAAAGACCGGGATTGGTACATCCACTTTAATTCATCAATCTTATTTAAATCAGCAATGGTTTTGCTGTCGTAGGTTTTATATAATTCCAAACAGGAATCCAACCCAATATTTTTATATTCCAGAATTTGAGTGTCCCATACGCTATGGAGGTTACCGGATACAAAAGGCGATCTTATCTCAATAGTATTTCCACCTTTATCAATTGCATAACCGCAGTGAAGCGGTTGGTGCATATCGCCTATTAAATGAAATAATAACAGCAGGTCTCTTTTTACATCCTTTTTCTTAATTGTTTTATAGGTTCTTAATTCTACAATCGCTGAATGTAAAACTGTAAGAATATTTCTTTCAGAAGAAGGCGTATATTTCTCTCCTTTTTCCATATCAAGGTAATGCCATGTTCTCATGAAATTGTAATACGTATTGCCTTTGCTATCATCCATCCAGTTGGCGGCTTCTTCAATACTCAGGTTGCCTAAATAGTCCTGTATTAAATTTTTCGTTGAATCATCTAAAAAATGAAAGGCTATCTGAGCTACTAATTCATGTCCTGTTTTCCCCCATGCAAATACTTTTTCTGAAGCTGTAATCAACATTATCACCAATAAAACCTGTACAATTTTCTTTTTCATGCAAAATAATTTCGCTGAAGGTAATTACAAATTTTGTAAATTATTTTGCTTATGTTGCACCCTTGTATTTTTTTTAAAATTTCATAATTATTAAATTTTTACTAAAAAGAGATGTAGCTTATTTTAAAAAATCACCTCTAAGTTTGCGCTCTTTTTAACCACACTATCATGCTTACGACCAAACCACTTTTTTTTACATCGCTGCTATTACTATGCTTAGCATACACATCAGTTGCCCAGGAAAAAACTCCCAAAGACACGACTGTTATTTTATCGGGTGATACAACACTTGCAGATGATGCAAAGGATAACCTGCTAGATAACATTCCTGTTGTTTCATTAGATGAAAATGATAACCAGGATGGTAGTGCCCAAAACATTTCATCGCAGGCTAACGCAGGCAGAGATCCATTTCACAGAGCCGCCAGTTTTAATTTTAATTCGGTAAGATTTAGATTACGGGGCTATGATGCCGACTTATATAGCACTTACATGAATGGTGCGCCAATGGAAAATCTGGATAATGGATTTACCCCATTTGGTTTATGGGGAGGCCTAAACGATGTGCTTCGAAACAGGCAAAATACCTATGGCTTACAAACCAACCCATTGGGTTTTGGCAGTATTGGGGGTGCTAATTTTTTAGATACAAGGGCTTTTAAACAACGTAGGCAAACCAGCGTAAGCTATTCATTATCCAACCGTAATTTTGTACACAAGTTTGCTGTTACACATTCTACCGGACTTAATAAAAAAGGATGGGCATTTAGTATTTCAGGCTCTCGCCGCTGGGCAGATGAGGGTTTTACAGATGGTACTTACTATAATGGATGGTCTTTTTATACAGGGGTAGATAAAAAGATAAATGAAAGACATACCGTATCGTTTGTAGCTTTTGCAACACCAACTGAAAATGGCCGGCAAGGTTCATCAGTAGAAGAGATCAGGCAAATTGCCGGCACCAATTTTTATAATCCTTATTGGGGATATCAAAATGGTAAAAAAAGAAATGCCAGTGTTGCAAAGTCATTTCAGCCTTTTGGTATATTAACACATGAATGGAAAATAGCTCCCAAAACAAGTTTATTAACTGCAGCCTCTTTCACCACAGGTAACCGTAGTACAACTGGTTTAGATTGGTATCATGCGCCGGATCCAAGACCGGATTACTACCGCTATTTACCTTCTAACTACGATAATCCTGATCAGAAAGCACAAGCAAACCTTGCATTTTTGGAAGACGTAAACCTGCGCCAGGTAAATTGGGATCATTTATATAATGTAAACTATTTAAGCAATTCAACTATCAATAACGCAAACGGCATTCCTGGCAATACTGTAAGTGGCAGAAGATCTTTGTATATATTGGAGGAAAGAGTTATTAATACCAACCGTTTTAA
>JAYTTM010000947.1:0-4042 GCA_043745055.1 Chitinophagaceae bacterium
TTCAAAGCAATATTGAAAAAAAGCATTCTTTTCATTCAGCGTATACGATTTAGCATAAAAGTCTTTTTCATCCACTCTTGCATTCCATAAATCCTCATGAATGGGATTATCAAAATAAGGCGTATGCATAGATATGATTGCATCATGTTGTGGTGATGCTACCCATTGATTGAAATCTTTTACCCCCTCCTCAAAAACCTTGATTATCGCAGAACGCTCTTTCATGCTGATGTCGAGTTCCTGTATTTGTTTAAGAACAACTGCAATTACTTCTTTCAACTCTTCGCTATTCTGCATCGCCATCGTTCTGGCACGCACTCTTTCCAAACCTGCTTCAATCTTTGCTTCTCTTGCCTGTGCTTCTGCTTTTTGCAGATCAAGGAAACGGGTATAGGTACGTTCAAATTCATTAGCAAACCGACCAAGTATCTTTTTCTCGTCTTCGGTTAAATCAGTTTCCATCATTACACCAAAGCAGCCATATTTCATAAAGGCTTCTATATAATATAATCCTTTACTAAAATGTTCAGGTCTTAATTTTTCAACTCCGTCAATCAATTCCTGCCATGCAGCAAAATAATTCGCTACTCCTTCGGGGGGTACAGCGTATGAAACAACGGGTTCATTGCTTTTCCAATCAATAAGGCATTGCTTGGTGGCAGGTTCATTTCTATCAAGCGGATAATTAATGGCTTTGTTTTTGAAAAATATAGTGCCGTTATTATTTTCTTCCCAAATAGCCCAGAATATGTGTTTGTCTTTTTCTTCATCGGGCAACCACAAAAAAGAAAAGGCTAAATTGATACCAAGCAATTGAACCTGTTCGTGAAAAACCCTTAAGGTATCACCCAACTCGTTTGAATGCTGCATGATCATGCTTTGTGTACGGGTTCTTTCTAATGCTGCTTCAATCTGTGCTTCTCTTGCCTGTGCTTCTGCTTTTTGAAGATCGAGAAAACGGGTATAGGTGCTATTAAATACAGCGGCAAACCGTTCTAACAATTTTATAGTGTCATCAGTTCCCAAATGGGGTGTAGAAATAGAAATTAAGCCTTTTGAAAATATCCCTGCATGTACAAACCTGTTCCCTTGCAAATCTTCCTGGTTTACTGGATGGCCGCTTAATCCGCTTCTGTAATGTATATAATCCTCCAATTCTTTACCCTGGAGATGGATGATTAAAGATTTTTTTTGTGCAGCCCACGCATCAAATAGTTTATGCATTAAGGTGGGTTCATCAATACTTGCTTTATACAAGGTATCGTCTTTTTTGCCCTGTTGTGTAACACGAAATTCAATTACCCGATCCTTTTCATTTATAATACCAATCGTTATTTGTTCTGGTGCTTCGCCCAATTCTTTGAACTGCTGAAAAAGTACAGCGGCAGTTTCTGCCAACTCATCACTTTTTTTCATGGCAAGGGTACGGCTCCTTACTATTTCCAATGCTGCTTCTATTTCTAACTCCCTATTTTTTACTACCAACTGTTTTTCAAGTTGGGCATTTCTTTCTTCGAGCTGTAGTTCATTTTTCATATTATTTCAAATAGATGGGATTGTAGTTATAAATGTTGTTCCCTTTCCCTCTTTCGTTTCCACTTTTATATCTGCGCTATGTGCTTTCTCAAGTTCAAACATTGTCTGAATCACGGATTTATGGGATTGATGGATTTCACTAATTTTATAAAAGCTTTTATTCAGTGTAATCATTTAATCTTTTTAATCTGTGATTCAGACAATAGGTAACTGAATAATAAATGTTGTTCCTTCCCCCTCCTTCGTCTCTACTTTTATTTCACCACCATGCGCTTTTACAATGTCATAACTCAAACTCAATCCCAATCCTGTTCCCTGTCCGGTGGGTTTGGTGGTAAAGAAGGGTTGAAAGATTTTATCTAATACCTTTTGTGGGATTCCGTTTCCATTATCTGCAACTTTTATTATGACCTCACCCCCAGCCGCTTTCCCAGGGAGAGGGGAGCGGCTTGTGCTAACGGCCACTGTTGGCTCATATCCGTTACCAATTAACTTTTTCTTTTCATCCACCGCATAAAAAGCATTCGTCAATAAATTCAAAATCACTCTTCCAATATCCTGCGGTATGATATTTATTGTTCCAATACTTTCATCAAAATCAGTGTTTATTGTGGCATTGAATCTTTTGTCTTTAGCTCTTAACCCATGATAACATAAACGGATGTATTCATCACATAACGCATTGATATCTGTGGGTACTTTTACACCGGTGCTGGTGCGGCTGTGTTGCAGCATACCTTTTACAATGGCATCTGCACGTTTGCCATGATGATTTATTTTTTGTTCATTTTCTTTGATATCATTTGCCAGTTCAATTGCCAGTTGCATATTGCCTGTTGCCAATTCTGTTTTTAATTCATCAATCAATTCTGCATTTACTTCCGAAAAATTATTTACAAAGTTTAACGGGTTTTGAATTTCATGGGCAATACCTGCGGTGAGCTCTCCAAGGCTTGCCATTTTTTCTGATTGTATGAGTAGGGCTTGGGTAGATTTTAATTCTTCAAGCGCTTTTTCCACTGCTGCTTTTTGAAAATCGGTTAAGCTTTTTTGTTTTTCTAATAATTCATAAGCTATTTTCCGGTGCTGATTGTTACGCCAAAATATTACTGCAATCAGTAACACAATAAATAAACCAGCAGCAAGCAAATATATCTGTACTTTACTTTTGTATTTGTTTTGAGAAGAGATAATTTCCTGTTGCTTAATTCGCTCATTGAAAGTAACATTCTGTAATTGCCTCACTTTGTCCCTGCTGTAAATACTGTCAGTTATGGTTTGGCTGAGTTCGCTGTATTTAAATGCACTGTCTTTCTCCCCTTTTAACTTGTAGCTCTCTTTAAGTGTATTTATAGCTTCAAGAAGGTTTTTGGGTTCCGATATATTAGTCCAGTTATTTTTAACTATTTGAGCATAATAAATAGCTGAATCCAGCATCCCCATTCTTTTAAATAAAGTAGACAGGCCGCTGAATATTTGTATTGTATCGTTGGGGATATCATTTTGTATAGTTAATGATATTGCTGAACGATAATTCTCCAAAGCAGCTGTATAGTTTCCCTGCTCACTTTGTATAGTTGCCATCATATAAATAGGGAAACTCCATTTTACCCCATTAAAAAGTTCATTTTGAGCAATTGATTTTAGCGTATATATTTCAGCAGAATCTAACTGGTTTCTTAAAAAATATATCTGGCCAATTTCAGCCAAAAATAAAGGTGCAAGTCTGTGGCCAGTAAATTGTATTTCACCTAAAACATTATTAGCTTCAGCTATTTTCTCTCCGGCAAAGGCATGGTATAGGGAATTTGTAAAATCCCCTGCTGTCCAATAATAACCTTGTAAAAGCAAATGAGCAGAAGCTATTCCAGTTTTATCTTTTAATTTTTCGAAAATGTCCAAGGCATCTAAAGGATATTGTATGGCCCCGCTAAAATTACCATCTGGAAATTTAGCAAGCATCAAAAGACAATTTGCTTCACCTTTGCGGTAATTTAATTTTTTTGCAAGCACAAGGCCTTGTTGTGCATATTTAATTCCTGAATCAATTTGTGTTTGATTATTACCCAGGTAAATCAAAGCGTTTACTTCTGTGGTATCTTCTTTATGCAGGTTTAAAATTGTCCGGCTATCCGCCAGGTTTTGCTGTCCATATGCAGTAATAGCGTTCAATATCAACAGAAAAAAAATCACTCTTATTTTCATACCCATAATGTTTAATGCGCTTTATTTTATAAATGCATTTCAATAATAAACTCAGTACCTTCTCCTTCTTTGGTTTCCACTTTTATTTCACCGCCATGTGCCTTTACAATATCATAACTCAAACTCAATCCCAATCCTGTTCCCTGCCCGGTGGGTTTGGTGGTAAAGAAGGGTTGGAAGATTTTATCCAATATTTTTTGCGGAATGCCATTACCGTTATCTTTTACAGAAACAACTATCGCATCTGCCATCCTTTTTGTACTTACTGAAACGGTTGGTTCGTACCCCTCAGGTTGCTGTT
>JAYTTM010000948.1:0-1080 GCA_043745055.1 Chitinophagaceae bacterium
TTGCCAATTGATGATGCTGATATATTTTGTCAATGGCTCCTGGAGTCATTTAGTTACAATGGCCAAACCATAATGCTTGCACCTGCAACAGGGTTTTATGGTACACCCGGACTTGGTAAACGGGAAGTGAGACTGGCCTATGTTTTAAATACCACTGCAATCAATAGTGCCATGGATTGCCTTGAGCAAGCATTGCTGGAGTATCCGGGAAGAATTTCTTAGTACCTGAATTTGTTGCTTTTCGTTATACAAAAAAAGCGCTCAAAATTTAAGCGCTTTTTTTATTGGTCATTTTAATTCTTATTGGTTTATGTAGTTGTGCAAGTGACCGATTACTTCTTTTTGGGTTTCAATTATGTGGGTTACCACATCGCCTATCGAAATCATACCAACAACTACACCGTTTTCTACCACAGGTAAATGCCGGAATTTTTTCTCACTCATTTTATTCATGCAGGTATCAATTTCATCGGTAGGACTTACTGTAATGGGATTTTCTGTCATAATCTCCTCCACCAATGTATCATGCGATGCTTTACCCTTTAGAATGATTTTCCGGGCATAATCTCTTTCAGAAAGAATACCCGTTAATTTACCATCGTCTATTACCAGCAATGCACCAATATTTTTTTGACTCATAAAAACCAATGCATCATACACGGTGCTTTTACTGGTAACAGAAAATACATAACTGCCCTTGGCTTTTAATATAGTTGCTACGCTCATAAAAAATGTTTTGATTGGTTAATAATGGCTAAAGAAATATTCTATAATCGTTTTTTACAACTTTCTTAAATGAAGATAACAAAGCTGGCTCAAAAAATAAAACGAATTTTCGTTTAACAGTAATTATACGGTGGAACGAAGAAATTTGCTTGTTGATATTTTGCTCTATAAAGATAAAATGTACAAGAGTGATTATTAATCCTTTTTGTGAAAAAGGATTAATAACAAAATCATATTTGCCACTAAAGTTCAATTAAAAAACTTCTGCCTGGTTCAAAATATAATTGCTTAGTAATTCATTCTTTGTTTGCTTTACAATTATTTTGATAGCCTTACTTTCTATCAACTATGTCC
>JAYTTM010000949.1:0-1080 GCA_043745055.1 Chitinophagaceae bacterium
GTTATTTAGTGCTACCAGTTTCTCTAAGCGGCGTATTGTACGTGGCTTCCATGAAAATATTTTTGCACTTGCTTTTTGTCATTTTTTCTTTTGTTCATAAATTCTTCTACGTTGTTTCTCATTTGCGCCTTGTTAATAGGGCGTTTCTTACCAATTACATTTGTTTTCAAATCTTGATTCACATACTCTTGTGCATTCAATTCCGGGCTGTATGGGGGAAGAAAAAATATTTCTATCCTACTTTTATTTTCTTCCAACCAGGCATTTACAATTTTAGTTTTGTGTGCTGAATGACCATCTACCACAAGGAATATCTTTTGTTGTTTGTACTTGATGAGTTGGGTTAAAAATTCAAGAAATACACCTCCATTAAATGTACCGTCAAGTATCATAAATTCTACATGCCCCTTATTGCTAATAGCAGATACCATGTTTAAAGAGAATCGTTGCCCCGTCTTTTTTATTACAGGGGTTTTTCCTTTGGGGGCATAACTTTTACCTGCTTGATGGTCGCTACGCATCCCTACCTCATCCTCAAAATATATGGTTGCATTTTCTTTTGCTGCTCTTTTTTTAATGGCAGGATATTCTTTATCCAGCCATTGTCTTACCCGTTCAGGGTTCTGCTCAAATGCTTTGCTAATTGGCTTTTGAGGCGTATATCCCCATGATTTTAAATATCTACCCACTTGCCAGCGGCTTAGCTCAATGCCATATTTTTCCAGTATCAATTGTTGAACAGCTTCTCTTGTCCATAAGCCAAAAGAAAGCTTCAATTGCTCTGGTAATTTATCTTTTACTAACTGCCTAACCTCGGCTGCTTGCTTGCCTTTAATTTTTTTACCTCCCTGTACGCCTCTCTTTTTTGATAACAAACCCCTGCCGCCTTTTTGTTTATAACGAGTCCAAATTTTATCTACAGCACTTTTTGATAAGTGATATAAATCTGCGGCTTGCAGGTGCGTTCCTTTTTTCTTTTTTAAAAAATCTATTACTAAAATTCTTTTAGTTTCCTGACTATCTTTTGTACCTCTTTTTTTCATCAACACAAATATACAAAGAAAATTAATAGTATCACTA
>JAYTTM010000950.1:0-1077 GCA_043745055.1 Chitinophagaceae bacterium
CTGGCTTTATTTTGCAATTGGTAAATAGCAGATGCATTAAAAGACAACATATCATTTAAAGGAAACGCTCCTCCTCCATGGATGGTAACCCTTGATGCAAGATTCCATGTTTTATCGATGAAACTTAAATTAGGTTTGTTGATATGATAAACAGAAACTCCCATGTAGTAATTATTAATGCCGTTACTGGAACCAGAATATAAAATACCGGCATTCAAATCAGTATAATTTTGGCCTGTACCGTTTGAAAATGTTTCAGCAGTTGGATTAGTAAACCCATTCTGTGTTAACTGATCTTCAAAAGTTAATTTATTTCTATCTAAAATTGCACTGCTGAATGTTGCCTGAAAACCAGCACCAATAGTGTTATATCCCTCTTCATCCAATGCTTTGTGGTAACTAAGAGATACCGATCCGTAATTAAGTTTTAAAGCAGCATCTGCACTTTGATCACTTAATCCGGAAAAACCAATTCCAAATACATCTCCTTTTGGTATTTTACCTTTCAAAATTCCAAAGTCAACTGAACCACTGGTGGTAACATAAGCTTTTGGTATTGAGGGCCATTGATCCCTATGATTGGCAGCTAACCTCCAGGTACCATCAAACTTACCTGTAAAAGCAGGGTTTAATGTAAGTGGTGATGAAAAAAACTGGGAAAAATGCGGGTCTTGTGCCTGCAGGCCGGTAACTGAAGCAAGAAATACAGTTATAAATATAAATTTTCTCATTTTAAATTAGGTTCAGAAATTTAAAGATAATGATTTAAAGCAAATTGCTGCATCGAGGCCATTAATAATTATATGATGCATTTTAAACAGGCATTAAAATAAACGCTGCTTTAATTTATCAGGTAACTAATGAGGATATTGGGTTCCCGAATCGGGCTGGCACATGCAACTATTTATACAAATACAAAGCACGATGAAAATAAAGAATAATAATTAAAGATAGCCTACATAAATTATGGTATACGCTATAATTAATTTTACAAAATAATTTAAGATTGCATTTTTTGTCCAAAAGCCAGATCACCGGCATCTCCAAGGCCAGGTACAATGTATCCTTTTGCTGTTA
>JAYTTM010000951.1:0-4028 GCA_043745055.1 Chitinophagaceae bacterium
CCCTGGTGGAAAACCTGGTGGATGTATCTGCTATACCTGCTTACTTTTTTAGCCGTACTGCGTTTATTCTTTAGATGGCGGCAAAGAAGAATTATATGGGAAAGAGATATACTCGAAAAGAAAGTTAAGCATCGAACCGAGCAGTTGAATAAATCCTTTGAAGAATTAAAATCCACCCAAGCCCAGCTTATCCAATCCGAAAAAATGGCAAGCCTAGGCGAACTTACTGCAGGCATTGCCCATGAAATTCAAAACCCGTTAAACTTTGTAAATAATTTTAGTGAAGTAAATGCAGAGTTGATAGAGGAATTGGTTGAAGAGGTTGATAAAGGAAACTTAGCCGAAGTAAAAATTATTGCAAAGGATATAAAAGAGAATGAACAAAAAATAATCCATCATGGCAAGCGTGCAGATGCCATTGTAAAAGGCATGTTGCAACATTCGCAAAAAAGTTCAGGACAAAAAGAACCAACAGATATTAATGCCTTAGCTGATGAATATTTAAGATTGGCTTATCATGGCTTAAGAGCAAAAGACAAAGACTTCAATGCAACTATTAAAACAGATTTTGATGAAAGTATTGGAAGCATCAATATTATTCCACAGGATATCGGAAGAGTGTTATTGAATTTAATCAACAATGCATTTTATGCAGTGAATGAAAAGAAGCAAATGAATGTTGAAGTGTATGAGCCAACAGTTTTAGTTAGTACAAAAAAGATAGGAGATAAAATTTCTATTTATGTAAAAGATAACGGCAATGGCATTCCACAAAAAATAGTTGACAAAATCTTTCAACCCTTCTTTACCACCAAACCCTCCGGGCAGGGAACAGGATTAGGATTGAGTTTGAGTTATGATATTGTAAAAGCTCATGGTGGGGAATTGAAAGTGGAGACGATAGAAAATGAAGGATCGGAATTTTTAATACAACTACCTGTAAATTGATATAATGACACGATTAATTACGCTAATTGCTCTCACTTCTTTTGTAACTGCCATCAGTTATGCACAGGCCGACAGTTCTGCTTCTTCCGAAATTTCGGGCCTTAAGCAGCAACTTAAAAATGCCGGCAGTGATACCAGTCAGGCATTTGCCCTGGCAAGCCTTAGTTATTTTTATGCATATGATAATTATGATTCTTCTTTGCTTTATGCCGAAAAAGCATTGAAGCTTTCTGATAAAATTAACTATGCCAGGGGAAGAGCAAATGCTTTATTAGGTTATGGCAACCTCTACCTGCGGCAGGGAGATTTCCCCCTTGCATTGCAATATCAATTTCAGGCGCTGGAATTATGCGAAAAATTCAAATTCGAAAGAGAAAAAGCAATTTCGTTGATGGAATTAGGTTTCACATACGGGTCACTATCGGATAACGTGAGGTCAATGGCTTACGCAAAGCAGGCAAGAGATTTATTCAGCAAAAATTCCTGGGATAACTTCAATGTTGAAAATGAAATTTCAATCAGCAATGTATACATGGCTACCGGTAAGAAAGACAGTGCCCTGTTGTGTATGCAAAAAGTATACGACGACCAAAAAAATCAAGCACTGTTGCAGATCATCCTGGAAGTGTTGGGAAACATACATACCAGCTTCGGCAATTTTAGGGTTGCAAATGAATACCTGCACCGTGCAATTTCATTGGATATAGAAAAAAAGGACCTTTATAGCCTCTCCTGGGCCTATAACAGCATTGCAAAATTATATAAGGCGACAAAGCAAACTGATTCCTGTATATACTATGCAACAAAAGGATTTATCGTAGCAGAAAACATACGCCTGAATGAGGGACTTCTCATCAATAGCCTCCTGCTCACAAATGAAATTGAATCAAGCGATATCGCCAAAGCACTTTTTTATAGAAAAAAGTATGACGATGTTTATAATAAAATGTATGGGCCCGAAAAAGTGCTGGCCTTGCAAAAAACATTGGTAGAGCAACAGGAAAAGGAAAGGCAGGTAACTGAAGACAGGATAGCAAATGAAAACCGATTAAAACAGTATGCTTTTTTGAGTGGCTTGGCCATCCTGCTTTTAGTTGCTTTATTCTTATACAGAAACAACCGCCAAAAACAAAAAGTAAACAAAGTATTAGAAACAACGCTTAGCAATTTAAAATCCACCCAAACCCAACTCATCCAATCTGAAAAAATGGCCTCGCTGGGTGAACTTACTGCAGGTATTGCACATGAAATACAAAACCCGTTGAACTTTGTCAATAATTTTAGTGAAGTGAGTAGTGAGTTGCTAGTTGAAATGGTTGATGAAGTTGACAAGGGAAATACAGCAGAAGTAAAATTAATTGCAGAAGATATAAAACAAAATTTGGAAAAAATTCTTCATCACGGTAAAAGAGCCGATGCCATTGTAAAAGGTATGCTCCAACACAGTCGTAGCAGCAGTGGTATAAAAGAACCGACAGATATAAATGCATTGTGTGATGAATATTTACGATTGAGTTATCATGGCTTACGGGCAAAAGATAAATCCTTCAACGCCACTATAAAAACTGATTTTGATAATTCAATCGGCAATATGAATATCATTCCACAGGATATTGGAAGAGTGATTTTGAATTTAATCAACAATGCTTTTTATGCGGTGGATGAACAAAAGAAATTAAATATCCCAGGATATGAGCCAACTGTTTCTATCATTACAAGCCTCTTGAACCCCCCTTCGGGGGGCAGGGGAGCCGAAATTCGAGTTACCGATAACGGCAACGGTATTCCTCAAAAAGTAGTAGTCAAAATCTTTCAACCATTCTTCACTACAAAGCCAACGGGGCAAGGAACAGGATTGGGTTTATCATTGAGCTATGATATTATTAAAGCGCATGGCGGGGAGATAAGGGTGAGTACAAAAGAAAATCAGGGAACGGAGTTTACTATTCAATTACCAACATCTTAACAATAGATATGAAAAGAATTACAAAAATATTTTTCCTTTTATTGCTGCCTTTTTTTGCGCTATCTCAATCACAAAAAAGAGAACTTGACAGCTTGTATCATGTATTAAAGAACACCGCCAACGACACTATAAAAATGACAACTCTTAAAAACATGATTCCCTATTATGTAGAGAGTAACCGGGATAGTACAATGACTTTAGCGGAAAACATAATTAATATTGCTAAGCGGATCAGGCAACCGCTTTGGGTAGCAGATTTATTAATATTAAAAGCCTATCTAATGCAGAAAGATGCAAACCTTGCACTTAGCCTTAGGCTCTGTAATGAGGCATTGGCTATTGCAAATGATGAAAACAATGAAAAAAATGTGTTTATACCCAAAGATGATGAATTCGCTGATGACGCTTCAAAATTCAGAAGAGCCATTACTTTAGGAGTTTTCCATCAATTAGGCAATATCTATTTAATTGTAGGTGATAAAGTAAAAGCAATTGAATACTTTAAAAAGGAAATACAAGTTGCATTCGAAATGAACGCCAAAAGCTTCGGTATAACTAGTAATACGGCAATAGGTTCCATCTTCCTTGAGATGGATCAGCTTGACTCAGCCTTCATTTATTCTAATAGGGCATTGGAAAATATAAACCTTTACCACCGATGGGTAATGTATGAAGGAATTATACTCAAAAATATCGGGGATATTTATTTTAAAAAAGGATTAACGGACTCAGCTAAGTATTACTTCCAAACGGCTATTGTTGTAAACAGGAAACAAAGTAATATAGCTGGTGAGATTGAGAGTTATAATTCTTTGGCAAGGTTATATGAAAACCAAAAGCAACCGGACTCCATGCTCTACTATGCTTCGGCTGCCCTTCAACTTTCCTCTCAATTAAAATCGGAGAAGGCAATAGCTATTTCAAGTGAACAAGTTGCTTTAGCCTGGAAAATGCTGGGTAATACTGATACCGCATTGACCTACTTTATTATTTCAAAAAAAGTGGGTGACAGCTTACAAAAAAACATAAACGATAAACTTCTTCAATTTCAAAATCAGAATTTCCAGGACCAGGTCAGGCTTGAAAAGGAAGCACAGCAAAGTGTTGCTGTCAA
>JAYTTM010000952.1:0-1076 GCA_043745055.1 Chitinophagaceae bacterium
CTGCTTTCCACAAACGTACATAGCCTCCAAGCCTTGCAATGCCATGACTATCCACCCCTCTTAAATCTGCTGATAGCAAGGCTTTGGCAGCAATGGCTGCGTTTTCATTTGTACTCCCCATCTGCAAAAAAATATTGACGGCAAATGAATACAGTTGCGGAAACGTAAATAGCTGGCTCATGAAAATAACAGGTTATAATTTGTGCAAAGAAACAAACACTCAAATGATTTTGACGAAATTACATACTGCATAAATAAGCGCACCATATTTTAAGTTGTATATTTCAACCGTAAATTATCACCTGTTAACAATCTTGCTTGTCTTCAACTATTTTATATATCGTTATTGGCTATGCAGTGGTGCTGGCACTTGCTTATCTGTTTCAGGAGCGGTTTATTTTTAAACCGGAAAAACTACAACAGGATTTTATATACCAATACGATGTTCCATTCAAAGAGTTGTTTTTTGATGTGGAAGAAGGTGTACGCATTAACGGATTACACTTTCATGTAAAAGAACCGCAGGGCCTTGTATTGTATTTTCATGGCAACAGCCGAAGTATAAAAGGCTGGGCCAAATATGCCAAAGATTTTTACCGGTATAATTATGATGTGGTACTGGTTGATTACCGGGGCTTTGGAAAAAGCACCGGCAAACGCAGCGAAAAAGATATGCTAAGCGATATGCAGTTTGTGTACGATACCCTCTCAATGACGTACCACGAAAACCACATACTGGTTTACGGGCGAAGCCTTGGAAGCGGCTTTGCCGCAAAAATAGCCAGCGACAACAAACCCCGGTATTTAATTTTAGATGCCCCTTATTATAGCTTTATTAAAACAGTAGAAAGGTTTTTACCCTTTCTGCCTTTGCGCTGGGTGTTGCGATTTCATATCCGCACCGACAAATGGTTACCGAAAGTTAATTGCCATACCTACATTATTCATGGCACAAAAGACTGGCTGATTCCGATTAAAAACAGTGAAAAATTACAGGCACTTAGTCCAAGAAAAATTACGTTGATTCGTATACATGGTGGGGGGCATAATAACCTTCCTCTTTTTCCGGAGTATCA
>JAYTTM010000953.1:0-4025 GCA_043745055.1 Chitinophagaceae bacterium
TCAAAAGCTCCTCTATTGGAGAGCATGTTTCGAACTTTCGGGTGGCTGAAGGAGACGCCTTTCCTTCTTACAAAAATACCGGTAAGCGTATGGAGCAAACCATGCGCTGGTATGGCCCTAAAGATCCTGTAAGTTTAATGGATATTAAACAGGCCGGCTGCACAGGTGTTGTTACAGCACTGCATCATATTCCCAACGGACAAGTATGGACTGTGAAAGAAATCAACCTCCGGAAAAATGAAATTGAGGCGGCTGGACTGGTTTGGAGTGTGGTGGAAAGTGTGCCGGTGCATGAAGCCATCAAAACACAAAGTATAGGCTTTGAAACCTACATTGAAAATTATAAGCAAACTATCCGCAACCTGGCTGCCTGCAATATAAATATTGTGACCTATAATTTTATGCCGGTGCTTGATTGGACTAGAACTGATCTTTCCTACACGGTTGAAGATGGTAGCAAAGCGCTGCGTTTTGAAAAAGCTGCATTTATTGCTTTTGACATTTTTATATTGAAAAGAAAAAATGCTGCGAATGATTATTCAAAAGATGAATTGAAAAGGGCTGAAAATAGATTTGCAGCCATGGCTGAAGAAGAAAAATTATTGTTGCAACTGAATATTACAGCCGGACTTCCGGGTAGTGAAGAGAGTTTTACATTGAATCAATTTCAACAGGTTTTAGAAACTTATACAACTATTGATGATGATAAATTAAGAAGCCATCTTATTTACTTTTTGCAACAGGTAGTGCCGGTTGCTGATGAATGTGGTGTTCAGCTGGTAATTCATCCGGATGATCCGCCTTATGCCATTTTTGGTTTGCCAAGAGTTGTAAGTACTGCCGCAGATATTGAAGCATTGGTAGCTGCCGTTCCTTCACCAAACAACGGCCTATGTTTTTGTACCGGTTCATTTGGAGTAAGGGCTGATAATGATTTACCTGCTATAGTGAAACAGTTTGGAGACAGAATAAATTTCATTCATCTTCGTAGTACGAGACGTAATGAGCTGGGTGATTTTTATGAAGACAATCATCTGGAAGGTGATGTGGATATGTATGCAGTCATCAAAGAAATTGTACAGGTAATGGAAGAAAGAAATATTTCTATTCCTGTAAGACCCGATCATGGTCACCAAATGCTGGATGACCTAAACAAGAAAACCAATCCCGGGTATTCTGCCATCGGAAGATTAAGGGGGCTTGCTGAAATCCGCGGAGTAGAACTTGGTATTTTAAGAAGTATCGCCCCTTAAATCCCACAAAGGGGTACTTTGAAAAAATTAAATTTTTAAAAAATGGCAAAGACTGAAACATTTTTTTTAACAGACAATTTTTTATTGCAGTCTGATGCAGCTATAAAATTATATCATGATTATGCAGCGTCATTACCTATCATAGATTATCACAATCATCTGCCACCCAATGAAATTGCAGACAACAAACAATTTAAAAATATTACCGAAGTTTGGTTAAAAGGAGATCACTATAAATGGCGGGCCATGCGTACGCTGGGTGTAAACGAAAAATTTATTACAGGTGCTGCAAGTGATGAAGACAAATTTAAAGCATGGGCCACCTGTGTGCCGCAAACAGTTCGCAATCCACTGTTTCATTGGACACATTTGGAGCTCAAAAATCCATTTGGGATCAACCAGTATTTGAATACAGATAGTGCTGATGGAATTTATAAGCACTGTAATGAGCTGCTTGCGAATGATTCTTTTTCAACTAGAGGATTGTTGCAACATTTTAATGTACAAATGGCTTGCACTACCGATGATCCCTGTGATGATTTGAATCATCATAAAAAAATTGCAGCTGAAAATTTTAGTGTGAAAGTAATGCCTGGTTTTAGGCCAGATAAAATTTTCAATATTGCAAATAAGGAACCGTTTATAGCTTACCTGCAAAAACTGGAAGTAGCTAGTGGTATTGATGTTTTAGATTTTGAATCAATGTTAGCAGCATTACAAAATCGGGTAAACTATTTTCATGCAAATGGCTGCCGTATTGCCGACCATGGATTGAATGTGATGCCATTCTCCACAGATTTAAAAAGTGAAACTAAAAATGAATTCAGGTTATTCATTTCAAAAAAAGACGCTGCTCCTTTTTCACATCCGGAAAACTTTGCAGGCGCAGTGTTGAAAGAACTTTGTAAAATGTATCACCAAAAAGGGTGGGTTCAGCAATTTCACCTGGGGCCATTAAGAAATAATAACAGCCGTTTATTTACGAAACATGGTGCCGACAGTGGCTTTGATTCTATCGGCGATCAATTGCAGGCGCAAAGTTTATCTGCCTTTTTAAATGAATTAGATAAAACAGATCAGCTTACTAAAACAATTATTTACAATATCAATCCTGCAGAAAATGAAGCTTTTGCTTCCATGACGGGGAATTTTAATGATGGTACTGTAAAAGGCAAACTGCAGTTTGGCAGCGGCTGGTGGTTTCTCGATCAAAAGGATGGAATGGAAAAGCAACTGAATGCATTATCCGGTATTGGGATAGTAAGCACTTTTATTGGAATGCTTACCGATAGCAGAAGTTTTCTTTCTTTTCCCCGTCACGAATATTTTAGAAGAATTTTGTGTAACATTTTTGGAGATGAAATGGAAAAAGGTTTATTACCCAATGATGAAAAATGGATGGGTAAAATTGTGCAGGATATCTGCTACAACAATGCAAAAGAATATTTCAATTTATAAATGATGCAAAAAAAAGTATGCTGTTTTGGAGAAATATTATTACGCTTTGCACCCAACAATGAGTGGACAAACAATAATACGATGCCTGTATTTATCGGCGGTGCAGAATTAAATGCAGCCAGTGCGCTTGCAAACTGGAATATCCCTGTAAAATATGTAACTGCAGTTCCGGATAATTATTTGTCTCTGCAATTATTGGAAGAGGTAAAAAGGAGAAAAGTAAATGTGGATGACGTTGTTTTGTGTGGTAACAGAATTGGCAGTTATTACCTGCCAGTAGGTTCGGAATTGAAAGATGCCGGCGTGATTTACGACAGAGCTTTTTCATCTTTTTCAGAATTAAAGCCGGGAACAATTAACTGGAAAAAAGTATTGGAGGGTTGCAGTTGGTTTCATTTCAGTGCCATCAGCCCTGCCTTAAATGCCCAAGCAGCTGCTATTTGCAAGGAAGCAGTAGAAGCGGCTTCAGCAATGGGTTTAACAATTTCTGTTGATTTAAACTACCGCAGTAAACTTTGGCAGTACGGTAAACAACCAGTGGATATAATGCCTGAATTAGTGAAATATTGCCATGTGGTAATGGGTAATATCTGGGCTGTTGAAAGTTTGTTGGGCATTAAATCACCCATTAAAGAAAGTGCAGGAAAAACCAGTAATGAACTAATAGATGCTGCAGGCAACAGCATGTTGCAAATACATCAGCAATATCAACAGGTAACATCAATAGCTTATACTTTTAGATTGGAAAAAAAATATTGGGCAGTGTTACAGCATGGAGCTACAAGAGCTATTTCAAAAGAATTTATTATTGATACAGTGGTTGATAAGGTGGGCAGCGGGGATTGTTTTATGGCCGGCTTAATTTATGGATTCAATAATCAACATGATCTAAAAGATATCATCGACTTTGCATCCGCAGCAGCAGTAGGAAAACTACAGGAAGCAGGTGATAGCACAAAACAAACTATTGAAGCAATTAATAAAAAAATACTACAATGGACAAAGAACAATTAGCCATTCAAAAAATTAAGCAGCAAGGGATTCTTCCTTTGTTTTACCATGATGATACCAGCATTTGTATTGCTGTAATTAAAACCCTGTATGAAGCCGGTATCCGCTGTATTGAGTTTACCAACCGTGGCAGCACAGCACTGGAGAGTTTTAAATTCATGATAAAAGAAAGAGATATTTTCATGCCAGAATTAACATTGGGTATTGGCACCATCAGAAGCAGTGATGATGCAACAGCATTCCTTGAGGCAGGTGCAGATTTTTTGGTAAGTCCATTTTTTGACAGTGGCGTTTGCGATGTTG
>JAYTTM010000954.1:0-1075 GCA_043745055.1 Chitinophagaceae bacterium
AATACTATCAATAAAACGGGTATCACTAGTGTCAATCAACCAAAATGGTGGAGTTGGCGGGCATTGCAGGCATTGACAGAAGCAGGCCCTGTAATCAAATTAAAAAATGGATTGCTTGCAAACCGGGTAAACCTGGCAGTTGATAAATTAATTGTAGCAATCAAAAATGATTTGGCAGGCCTGCCACTAACCTTTTCTAATTCTGGCGGAATGGAAGTGCCGGAATGGTTACCCGAAGGCGCAGACCAGGCAGCTACCTTAATACTAGCATTGATTCCCTATTGCCAGCAAAATACAGATGTTGTTATTAAAAATTACATCCGTAAACTGGCAGATGGCATACTGTACATGCAACATGGCGATGCTGCTCACTTTCCCTATTACTGTTTTTTAAGTTCGGGTAATACCTGGCATGCTTACGGCAACGACCAGGCTTTAGCGATTTTTAAAACCGGCTTGTTCTTAAACGATACCAGCTACGTAAACCGGGCCATGGATGAAGTAAATAATTTTTATCCGTGGCTGTTGAACAATGGATTTAAAAACTCTTTTGATGTAACCTTCAATGGCAGTTTTTTTGCTCCGGAAAACATACACGAATTTGAACAGATTGCTTATGGTATACGGCCAATGGTTTTTGCTGCTATTGAGGCATATGTAATTACCAACAACGAAAGATATGCTGATATGGCCGGGCATTTAGCTGCGTGGTTCCTTGGCAAGAATTCAGCAGTTACCAACATGTTTTCGGTAACTACAGGCCGATGTTATGATGGCATCAATACCGGAAATAGTGTAAATAAAAACTCCGGTGCCGAGTCTACCATTGAAGCCTTACTGACGATGCAACGGGTAAATAATTATCCATCTGTAAAAGCAGCTATGGACAGGTATAAATTATGATACCAAAATTTTATTTATAACTACATTAATTTTTTTTATGAAAGACATTGCTAAACGCTTTGCAGAAAACCCTCTGTTATCCCCGGCAGATCTTAAGGCAAGTGTTGATGGACTTGAAATTACCTGCCTGTTAAATCCAGGTGTATTTCAATATCAAAATAAAACATGGCTT
>JAYTTM010000955.1:0-1074 GCA_043745055.1 Chitinophagaceae bacterium
GGGCAATAATTTTACTGCTGTTAACCAACCAGCCATATTTTTGTTGTAGCCATAAAAACAAGGAAATAATTGCAACAGCAATGCCCATCCACTTATGAAAATTTACCAGGCTTGTATCATAATCATCTGTAACGGATAACAGGTAACCTGTAATGCAGGAAACAACTGCACTTAAACAGCCTGCTAATAGCAGCACAGGCAAGGCAAATTGCAGTGCCTTGTATTTTTCCTTTTGCATTAAGCCCACAAAAAGCAATGCCACCAATAATATACCGATAGGTAAATGCACCAGCAACGGATGAAACCGCCCAATAAATTCGCTGATTGTTAGTAGCACTGTTTAAAATTGATATCGGTTACGAAGAAGATGCAGCATGTACACATTTATTTCCCATTGATTGGCAACGGGCTGTTTTGTAAAAGGTAACACAGGCATATAATCTGGTGGACCAAACTCCGTTAAAATGGTAAGCAATTGGCCCTGCTGTTTCTTTAAAGCAACAATAGCATCCCACCATTCAAAGTGTGCTTTTACAGCCGGCTCCCATTCAGGTGCTCTTGGGTCGTTTACCTGTGGCCCTTGCGGGTGGCCAATCCTGGCGTGTATATGATCTACCCGGGGCAAAATTAAAGCAAGGGTTTCCGGCTGATCTTGCAGCAAACTTTCACTTACATTGCACCAGTGAGACACATCAAATGTGATGCGTAAATCTTCTATCTGCTGCAAATATTTTTTTGCAACTGAAGACGCAAACAACATCCTGGAACGGTGGGTTTCATGACATATTTTAATGCCGGTTTGCCGGGCAATGGATATACCGTATTCAACAAGTGCCGCATTTTCTTCGTAAGAAAAATAATCACGGCCGGAATGACAATTTATATAAAGCGGTTTTTGAATGTAGTTATTGGCAGCTGATGAAAGCATTTTTTTGAATGTTTCCAGATGTAAGGCATAGTTACTTTCGTGGCCTGCCACGAGAAATCCAATATCAAGCTGATTTATTTTTAATGCAGTAAACAATTCATCCTGATCCGCCTGTAAAGTGGGCCACCACATTTCTATACCATCAT
>JAYTTM010000956.1:0-1071 GCA_043745055.1 Chitinophagaceae bacterium
TTGTTATCTTCGGCTGCGGTTCGCTGTCAGCTTCGGTTTGGGCAGGACGAGCTTTGTTGAACTTTTGTTTGTTAACTTTTACTTTTATATCTTTATTCACCAGCGGTTGGGGGCGGACATAGCAATGAATTCCCTGCCTGACAGCAATACCCGACCGTTGCCTGCAATAAATGTGGACACTACAAAATCAATAAACTAAAAAATGAAGACAATTTTTATAACGTATCTAAGCGTACTTATTTCGATGAATACCTTTGCTCAAGTTGATTCAACATCATCGCAATTTGATTTACTTATTGAAAAAGTTCAAATGGACAAAACTTTAAGTGGAGTATTTTTATATAAGGGGCATAATGTTAGAATTTCTGAAAGTGACGATTTCAAATCTGCCATTGGCAAAGTGATTGAAGTAGTATGGATGTATAATAAAGACAATAATTTTGCATCGGCAAAATATAAAGCAGTGTTTCACAATACCTTTGGCTATATGACACGTGGTATTTTTGGTCAGTACAAAAGAATTTTCAAAGACTTCAAAGTTGACAAAGACAAATATTGCCAAGAAACATTTTGTATGGAGTTAAAAACAAACTTTAAACTTCCATATATACAAACAACCCGTCTTGAGAACCAAAAATTAAGAGAAATAAAATAAGTATGAAATATTTTACACAAAATCAGGCACAATGCATAATTGACAAACAAGTACTTGTCATTAATAAATATTCTGATCGGTTTTTAGATTTCAAATTTGAAACAATAGTAAAAGTTTTAAAAAGTAAAAATGAATATATTTTTTACCTTAACGCCATTATTACTGAATCAAATTCATTTTCAAGTAGAGACATTGAACTACACGAATTTTGTAAAAACAATAATATCCCATTAGACTATTCTGATTGTATTTAATTTTAACTCTATAAATTTTACTGCAGGCAACAAAGGTATTGCTGCAAGCAGGGCATGACGTTGTTATCTTTGGCTGTAGCTAGCTATCAGCTTCGGTTTGGGCAGGACAAGCATCGCTGGGCTTTTGTTTGTTATCTTTTACTTTTATAACTTTATTCATCA
>JAYTTM010000957.1:0-4012 GCA_043745055.1 Chitinophagaceae bacterium
GAAATTTCGTTTTAGGGAATTACATATTACCCGCTTTAATGGATAATCTTTTCAACAAAAAGATTGATTACTTCCACTAAAATAAGGATGATAATTATCCACTCCAACTGGGTACTGTTGCGATATTGTAGCAGGTCTTTAAACAATTCAAGATTTTCTTTTACAATTTGAAGGCCTTCTTGAATATCTCTAAACCTTGTCTGTAAATCAAAGGTTTTTTTAAGGCCAATATCTAGTTTGTTCAGGTTCTCGTCTTCCCAGGTTTCTTCCGGCGAATCGAATATATAGAGATTCTCTGCAATCCTGTTTTTAAGGTTGAGTGTACGGCCAATATATTTTTTTAGTTTGATGCCGGATAAATCAAGGCTACCTTTAAACTCCAGCATTTGTGTGTGCCGGTTGGTTTCTTCCAGCAAAATGTCTGTTTGCCTTGAGTAATGATCGAGCGCTACCGATTGAGACACATTGAGCATGATTAAACGAAGCATTTCTGTATCCGGATTTACAATTTCAATTTTGTTGTAGCCAAACTTCATCCGGGCGCTGTTCGTTTCTATTTCAAACTCTTCGCTCAGTCTTTCATTTAACAAGTTTTTACAATAAGGCATAATTAATTGTATGAAAGAGGTCATCTCGGTTTCATTGTAATTACAAAAACAAACAATGCCATATTTAAAAACGTATAGTAGTTTATCTTCTTCAATTTCATAAAATAACTCATCATTATCTGCCTGGTAAATTGCTGCAGTAAAGGCTGTTTTAAACTGCTTCAGATCTATACTTTCTGCAATTTGGTAAGAGTGTACAAGTGAAGACATGTGAATATTATTAAATTTTTCCTGATAATAAAACAGCAAGCTGATATTTTATTAATAGCAAATTAAAGTTAAGCATATAGTTTATGTATGGTTGCAGGGGGTGATAGTTGTGTACTAATTATTGAAATGATAATGCAACCTCAACTCGGGTTATTCTTTTCTTTTCACAATCAGATACCAATCATTATCGAGCGGCAGGTAACCATACTCATAACAAAAGAAATAAACATTGCCTTTTTTGTTGGAATAAGTATGAGTAATATATTTGAAATTAAATCCTTTGGTTTGTAGGTTTTCTTTATGGGCTTTGGCCATTTCTTCTGATGCCGGCAATAGGTCTTCTAATATGCGCCGGTTCTTTTTTAATGCATTATTGATGTTGGTTACCAGTTTATTGCTGTCGGTTTTTAGCTGGTTGTTATAGGCGTTTCTACAATAATCATTACAAAATTTTTTATCCGCCCTGCCTTTTACAGGTTTATTACAAGCCAGACAAGGTTTAGGTGTAAAGGCTGCTAACATAATACAGTATTGAGTTTAAGAAGATAAGATACAACAAATATTTATAAGTACAACCGTTTATAAACGGCTATACCCGAAAGCAAACGTATAAAAACCGACTGCCGCTTTCAGGCAAATGCATCTTTGTGTTGTAAATCGGTAATGGCGCCTTGCTGGTTGATTGAGATAACAAATTGCCCTTGCCCCCATCCCCTGAAGGGGAGTAAAAAGGAAGGGCTTAACAATTTAAAAAAATAAAACCATGTACGCATTAAAAAACAAAGTCCAGTTAATTGGCAACGTAGGAAACGCAGTAGAAATAAAAAATACTGAGAGTGGAAAAAAATTAGCCCGGTTCAGCATCGCTACCAACGAAAGCTACCGCAACGCTAAGGGCGAAAAAGTAACTGAAACAACATGGCACAACCTGGTAGCCTGGGGTAAGGTAGCCGAGCTTGCAGAAAAATTGTTGCTAAAAGGTACCGAGGTAGTAATTGAGGGAAAGCTCACCAACAGAAGTTACACTGATAAAGATGGTAACAAGAAATATGTGAGTGAAGTGCAGGTAAATGAATTGTTGCTGTTGGGCAGTAAAGCGGTGGCGTAGTAAAAAGACAAGGATTGGAAACATGAAAAAAGTTGATAGACTTTTGATTGGGTTCAATCCTTTTTTGTTTGCTGCTAATTGCGGTAATTTTCACAAATAGTTTTCCCTACTAAACTTATTATAATGGACAAAATGATTTAAAAAGAAGAGGTTTATAAAATTGTTTATGACTATCCGCAATTCGGAGCAAAGAGGCGTAACCTCGGTTAATATTGTAACAACGGGTTGAAACCCGTTGATGAAGTATAAGATAGTATATTGAGAACCATAAGTTCGGCACATATAAAGAGACCAGCAACAATTTACCAAAACTTGTGGTTATACCAATATATACAACTATATGTGCCGAGCCTACGGCTCTCGTCCGGCCGTTTTTTTAAACACAACGGGTTAAAACCCGTTGTTACTAAACAGAAACGAGCCTACGGCTCTACAATTTTCTTTTGTTGAAGTTGCTTCTAATTACGGATAGTCATTAAATTGTTGTTATTTGTATCGAGATACACCGGCAGCTTGTTTAGGGATTTTTAGAAGTAGTTTATAAAGATGCAATGTGTTATGATTTTAAAAACGAGCAAATTCTTTTTGATAGAGAGAAGGCATACAATATAAAGGCGCTATTTTAAAACATTAATTTATAGCTGATTTCATTTTGATGGATAAAATTATTGTAGAAATAAAGGCTAACAAAGAAGGAATATCTTCTGATACCACAGCACAAACAATTAACTACCTCAAAGTTTCTGGTTGCAAACTTGGTATCATTATAAACTTCGGGAGCTCGTTATTAGAATACAAAAGACTAGTTATAAAAGCATAAATCATTCAATAAAAAATCATTTCGTGTAAATTCGTATAATTTCTTCAATTACCAAATCATTCAATCTGTGGCAATCATAACTGATACAACCAACGCTTCTTTTCAATTGGCAGCAGACTTTGTGAATTTTACAAATGCCTCTATTTTTTTAACCGGCAAAGCGGGTACAGGCAAAACAAATTTTTTAAAATATTGCAAGGAAAATGAAAAGAAGAATACCGCTATTGTAGCGCCTACCGGTGTTGCAGCAATCAATGCAGGAGGTACAACTATTCATTCATTTTTTCAATTGCCTTTTACGCCTTTTATTCCGGAGAGCCGTGGCTTTGGTAATACTGAAGCGGTGACTGATAAACACAGTCTAATCGGAAAACTCCGGCTCACCAACGACAGAAGAGAAGTAATGCAACAACTGGAATTGTTGATTATTGATGAAATTAGTATGGTGCGTTGTGATATGCTCGATGCAATTGATACCGTACTCCGGCACGTTCGCAGCAGGTATTCACTACCCTTTGGCGGCGTACAGGTTTTGTTGATTGGTGATATGTACCAATTGCCTCCTGTGGCCAAAGAAGAAGAGTGGCAACTGCTTTCGCCTTATTATAAAAGTCCCTATTTTTTTAACAGCCAGGTAATAGAAAGTCAACCTCCGGTTTATGTGGAACTCAATAAAATTTATCGTCAAAAAGATGAACGGTTTGTTGCTTTGTTAAATAAAGTACGCAACAATGAAATGGATACATCTGCTTTTGATTTACTGCATAGCCGCTATCATCCAACATTTAAACCTGCTAAAGAAGACGGCTTTATTACACTGACTACTCACAACAATAAGGCAGATACCATCAACTTTAAAGCGTTAAACGAATTAACGGAAAAATCATTTTCTTATAAAGCCGCCATCATCGGCGACTTTAGCGAAAAGGCTTATCCGGCAGATGTGAACCTGCAATTAAAAGTTGGGGCACAGGTAATGTTTATTAAAAATGATGTAGAGAAAGTACGTAGGTATTTTAATGGAAAGATTGGTGTAGTATCAAAATTGGAAGCTGAAAAAATAATGGTGCTTTGCAATGGCGACACTGTTGCTATTGAAGTAAAAAAAGAAACCTGGAAAAACATCCGATACTCCGTTGATAAAACCACCAATCATATTGAGGAAAATGAACTGGGCTCTTTCAGCCAGTTTCCGTTGCGGCTTGCCTGGGCCATTACCATTCACAAAAGCCAGGGACTCACTTTTGAAAAAGCCATTATTGATGC
>JAYTTM010000958.1:0-1071 GCA_043745055.1 Chitinophagaceae bacterium
AAAAACTTTATGGAGTGGCAGCAATACCGATAATGATAACCCGGAAGCTCCAAAGTATTTAGCTGAAATACGTAAGTTGTTATTTGAAGGGAAATTTAAGGAAGCTACCGAATTAACCAATAGAACCCAGGTTTGCAAAGGGAAAGGTTCGGGTAACGGGAATGGCGCCAATGTGCCATTCGGTTGTTTTCAAACCCTGGGTGATTTATGGATTGATTTTGGAACAAAAAAGAATTATACCCAATATTATCGTGATCTGAATTTGAACGATGCCATTGCCCATGTAAACTACCAACAGGATGGTGTTGGTTTTACACGGGAATATTTTATCAGCGCCCCTGGTAACGCAATAGTAGTACGGTTTACGGCAAATAAAAGAGGTGCCATTAGTTTTACCGCAATGCTCAACCGGCCAGAAAGATTTACCACTACAGCCTTAAAGGGAGCATTAATAATGTCTGGGGTTTTAGACAATGGAAATGGTGGAAGTGGAATGGAATACATGGCAAGACTGAAAGTTAAATTGAAAGGCGGGCAGCAATCTATTTTAAATAACCAGCTTGTAGTGAAAAATGCAGATGAGGTGATTTTGTACCTAACCGCATCCACTGATTATTTACCTGAATACCCCGTATATAAAGGAAGGGATTACAAAAAGATTAGCCGGGATAATTTGGATAAGGCATTCGCAAAAAGTTTTTTTCAAATGAAGCAAATGCATATTGCAGATTATCAAAAATATTTCAAACGGGTATCATTGCAATTAACCGATGAATCAATGGAGGATAATTTACCCACCGATGTCAGGCTCAATAAAACTAAGGAAACAAAAGACGATCATTATTTAGCACAATTGTATTTTCAATATGGCAGGTACCTGTTAATTTCATCCTCAAGGGAAAATACATTGCCTGCGAATTTACAGGGCATCTGGGCCAATAAAATTCAAACTCCCTGGAATGGTGATTACCACACAGATATCAACGTTCAAATGAATTATTGGCTGGCCGAAAATACCAATCTCAGCGAACTGCATTTATCCCTTACCAAATTTATTCAGCAAATTGAAAA
>JAYTTM010000959.1:0-4011 GCA_043745055.1 Chitinophagaceae bacterium
GGGGTCTGCCGCACATTTCGGGTAGAAGTTCCACGAAGTGCTTGTAACTATCTGTAAAACATACTATTACATCAAATCATCTTTGTTTTTTTAGGTTAATATTTTGAATACCGCTTTTCAATCAAATTTATCTCTTTAAATATTTGTACAAAGTAGGTTTTGTAATCTTCAAAGTTTCACAAATTTCTTTGATTGTATGATTTTTTGAATCGTACATGGTTTGTGCCGTTTTTTGCTTTGTTGCATCGAGTTTTGGCTTACGCCCCCCTTTAATTCCTCTTGCTCTGGCAGCTTTTAAACCAGCATTGGTTCTTTCTACGATTAGATTTCTCTCAAATTCTGACAATGCCCCAAAAATATGGAAAATAAGTTTTCCCGTTGGATTTCCTGTATCAATACTTTCTTGCAGAGATTTTAACATTACTTTTCCCTTTTCAAGATAATTCATCCAATCAATCAAATCTCTTAGGCTACGACCTAAGCGGTCAAGTCGCCAAACTACAAGTGTGTCCCCCTCTCGAAGTTGCTCTTTCAATTTATTGAGTTCGGGTCGGTCAGATTTTACTCCGCTGATTTTATCAATAAATATTTTCTGACAGCCCGCTGTTTTCAGGGCATCGGTTTGAAGGTCGGTATTCTGGTCAATGGTTGAAACTCTGGCATATCCTATCAGCATAATATTTAAGGTTGAATGATTTTCAATGATGAAAAGTGTAAAAATACTCAATTATGGTGAAACTTATTTAACTTTGATTTATTGACTTAATTGTTTTACCCTAAATGCCTTGATTTTAGACAAATTTGAAGGCGTTTTGAAAAGTAAAGAATATGACCGTTTAATTCACTCTAAGCCATGCCAACCGTAAGACCCATTTTAGATGAAACCTCTCGAAGAGAGTTTGAAACGCCTCCCGTTTTTGAAACGCTACAAAGAAGGTCTTTTTTTACCTTACCAGGCTGGGCAATCAATATGCTTAAAAATTTAGGTTCTCCCACTAATCAAGTCATGTTTTGTTTACAAGTGGGTTACTTCAAAGCCAGTGGGCGTTTCTTTTCTCCTACCTCTTTTCATAACAGAGATATTGAATCAGTTTGTCGAAGATTTAGAATTAAGCGGGACCAAGTTTCGATTGAATATTTTGCAAAGGCAACCCGTTTCCGTTATCAGGAGCTTATTTTGAATGGTTTTGGGATTCTGCCTTTTGATAATCAAGTGCAAGAATTATGCAGCCAAGAAATTCATCATTTAGTTAGGAAACAGATTAAATCTCATTTGGTTTTTGGAGCAATTGCCAGTTTTATTCGGGAACATTATTTTGAAGTGCCTTCGTATTTTGTGTTATCTGCGATGATTAATCAAGCCAAAGAAGCCTATGAACAAGAATTACAAGTTGTTCTCCTTCAAGCCAGTAACCCTGAGATAGAAAAGTGCTTGGATGGCTTATTTGAATATTATTTACCAGACAATGACCAACCGATTCATCGAAATACGCCTTTTCGATTAACACAGTTAAGAACAACACAGGAGTTAATGAAGGTAAAAGTTATCCGTGAAAATGTAGCGGATTTCAAATATCTCAAAGAACGTTATCAAGGCGTTTTACCTTTATTACAAACACTCAATCTGAGTCCTAATTTTGTAGAAGAATTGGCTTTACAGGTCTTACGGTCAAGAACATTTCAAGTTAGGCGTTGGACGAATCGTAATCTATACCTGCTCTGTTTTATACAGTACCAATATTTTTACATAACGGACATTTTGACTCAAACCTTCATCAATGCCGTTGAACAAAACATAAATCTGAGTGAAAAAACGTACAAACTGAATCGACAACAAGAACAAGAAGCCAATTTAGGGCAGATTCATACCGTTTTAGAAAATTATCTACTCCAAGCGGAAGTAATCGAAAAAATGGTGTCAGTTGTTTTAGGATTTAGTCACACCCAAGAAGAAAAATTGAAAATTATTGCTCAGAGTCTATCCGAAACAGCTACCACCGATTTCTTAAAATTATCCCCTTTGGTCAAAGAACTCTACGCCCAAACAACCCGCCAAACCCAAGATGAAGACTACTATTTAGCGATTACGAATGGCTCTCAAAAAATGCAAGCTAAGGTGGGAGATTTATTGAGATTTTTGCCTTTTTCTGCCCCAAAAGCTCTTCAAGAAGCGATTGACTTTTACCAAAAAAGAGAAGGAAATCTAACGCATAATCAATCTTTCAATACGTTACCAAAAACATTTTTAAAACCCAATGAGCGAAAAGCCTTACTCAATGCACAAGGTAAACTTAATGTAAGTCTGTATAAATCATTGTTGGCAAGACACCTCTGTAAAGGGCTAAAATCAGGGGCGGTATATCTAAATACTTCTCATGAATTTAAAGCTCTGGATGAATATATGATTGACCCCGCTACTTGGAGAGACAATCAATTATCGCTGATGGAAAGAGCCAATCTTACTACAATTCAAGACTGGGAGTTTGTCAAGGAGCGATTAGAATTAGATTTGCAAGGCTGGTTCAATCATACTTTTGACAGAATCAATAACGGAGAAAACCTATGGGTAGAGAAAAGAAAAGATGGAACATTACGGTTTAAAGTCCCCAAAAAGGAGGATGATTTATCACAAGAAGATGCTTCACTTTATCCGACTGACCGATACATTACTTTGTTTGAAGCCCTACAAACGGTGAATCAATTTTGTAACTTTACGGATAAAATGTCTTCTGTACGGCTTCAAAATCAGCGTGTAAAGCCTGATGATAAACTCTTTTTTGCTGCCCTAATGGCGTATGGCTGTAACTTAGGCGTTGATAGAATGCTGAAAACGACTAAACATATCTCAGAGAATAGTCTGGAAGCAATCATAAATAACTATTTGACAGTCAATAATTTACAAAAAGCTAATGATACGATTATTGATTTGATGAGTAAAATGAGCATTCACAAACTTTACAAAAAACAAAGTTCCATCACGCACACATCCAGCGATGGACAGAAATTTGATTTACTCTACGATTCCATTCACGCCAATTATTCCTACAAATATTTTGGCAAGGATAAGGGCATTACTTTATATTCTTTTATCAGCGATGCCCATCAAGTTTTTCATGGATTAGCTTTCAGTGCTTCTGACCGTGAGGCTTGGTATGTTTTGAATGGTTTGATGCACAATCAAGTCGTTGAGTCCGATATTCATTCAACAGACACGCATGGTTCAACCGATATTGTTTTTGCTCTTTGTCATCTATTAGGGATTGATTTCCAACCACGCATAAAGGAATTTCATTTACTAAAACTTCACGGGACAAAAGATTTATCAATCGAAAATCAACAGGACTATATCATCAATTCTGGGGCTACGATTAATACAAAAATTATCGAGGAACAATGGGATAATATCCTCCGATTGGTTGTCAGTATGAAGTTAAAATATACCGTTCCTTCGCAAATTCTCAAAAGGTTGAGTTCTTACGCATTACAAAATCCTCTTTATCAGGCATTGAAAGAATTAGGTAAATTAGTCCGAACAATTTTCCTTTTGAGATACATGGATGATGAAACGATGAGACAGAGAATACATCAGCAATTAGTAAAAGGAGAGAGTTTTAACAGTTTAAGTAGTGCGATTCATTATGGCAATAGTGGCAAGATAATTTATGCCAACAAAGAAGACCTTTTGCTCTTGGAGGGGTCAAAAAGACTACTGGAAAATGTAGTAATTTGTTGGAACTACCTATTTTTAACCCGTTCATTGGTTAAAGCAACGCCACAAGAACGAAAAGAAATAATCAGCCAAATCCCTAACATATCGCCCGTGGCATGGGAACATTTTAATTTTCAAGGAGAATTTGACTTCGATGATTCGGCAGAACGTGATGCCTTAGAGTTGGATATTCAAGAAATGTATGAATTTCAATGGAATGAAGATGAATTGAGTTAATTAACTGATTTTAAGTTATTTACAAGCACTTCGTGGAACTTCTACCCAAAATGTGCGGCAGACCC